>CAYZGS010000042.1:0-5512 GCA_964478145.1 uncultured Candidatus Saccharibacteria bacterium
GTCTTGGACTCGAATTTATATTTTAAAAAATATCCTACAAAATAAAGCTCTCCGGTCTTCCACGATACTGCGCTGACTGGTGCTGGCGTTTTGGGATGAAGTTGGAACGTGCTTAAGTAATAATTAAGCTACATCAGGTAAGCTTTCTAAGTCAATAATTTCTTTCCTGACCCTTAATTTTTTCTTAGAAATCCAAACAAAACCTTTATCGCGAGTTATAACAGCAATATCTACTGCACCACCTACCCCAGGAATATCTCCAGGGTCAGCTTTTATCCCATCAGAAAATCTTTGTATGACGGTAGTAGTTTCTATGGCAAGTAAACTGAAATCTATGGCATCTTGAAGTGTCATTGTTCCCCATTGTATAGAATACTCTAAACCTGTTAATTGATTCTGAAATTCTTTTTTGTCCGCTTCATTTTGTGCAATTTTTTGCAAAATAGGTAAATTCCCAATCCTTGGATCAAAGCCAAGAACAATTCTGCCAACCACATCAATCTGACCAATCCAACCAGCACCATATTCTTGGCCAATTTTTTTACTATCCCTTTTCATTTCTACATTTCCTGGAACATATACCATTGCTGACTGATATGAATCATCTCTATTAAAACCAGCCACAATAAACTGTAATTGCACAATTCCCGCAACTCCCTTTCGTTCAATTTTTGTTGCATCCTTAAAAGAGAATTCTAAATGTGTTTCTTTCTCTTCTAAGCTAATAATTTCCGCCCCTTGGGCTTTAAGATTATTTTTAATGGTTGTTGCAAGATTGGTTAGTTGGGTTTTATAATCATATCTTGATTTAAAGTAATCGGATAAATTTTTTGCTATTTCCTCCACCGTCATTTTTTTTAATTCGTGTGTGGTCTTGAAATTTTCTATAAAACGACTTATATTTTTTAACACTCCATTTTCAGGTAGAAAAGCAAGACCTGCGACTATGACACCAACTTTATCAGTCAACTTGAAAACTTTTGACGCTGAATCCGAACCTATTCGGCTCATTCCTTTTTGATTTTGATAAGATTGACGACTATCTGCTGCTAGAACTATTCCTTCTGCTGTTGTAGTATTTATTCCTAAGCTCATATTATTTTTTGTTTAAAATTATTATTAATAAAATTAATGCTATCGGCACAAAAGCATAAATCCAGTTGTCTTTTAAAATTAAATAACAAGCTGGTAAAACCATTCCAGTGAGAATTATTCCTAAGATAATTACATCGCTGTATTTTTGTAAACCCTCGGGGGTATTTATAATCCTGGTAAAAGCGGCAGATAAAATTTCTTTTGGATTCTTTATAATATCGCCAGTAGAGTTTGGAAAATTTTTTGAGGAAAATGAATCAAATTGCTCTATTTTATCAACGACTGTTGTTGTAGATTGACCACCTACTGTATATATACCGCTATTATTTATAACAGCAGAAAATCCTCTGGGGGTTAGGTCATGGGATTTCATATTTATAATTTCTTCTAAATCTAGGGCTTTTTTGGTTAGGCGATATTTTTTATTTGTAGCAATCCCTATTTTTTCCAAATAACCTTTTTCTTGTAAAGAATTTACTATATGGGATGCGGATGCAACACCTCCGAGTGTTAGCTTTTCAACAATACCCCTAAGAGATATATCTGAATTTAGGTGTATTTCTCTCAGAGTCCGTTGTTCATTTATCGTTATCATGCACAAAATATATCATACTTGAACAGCACTGCACAAGTAGACAATATATAAAATTTGTGTTATATTTTGAAATTAGTTAGGCATTACCTGGTACTGGTAATCCAAGTTTTTGCAACGGCAAATATTTAAAATAATATTGGCACCCAACCGATATTATATAATCGCAAACATCTTTATAAGATGGATGTCTAAACCAGTCGCTTAATATATAAATATACTCAACTTCAATGTTTAGAGGTGCCATTAGCTTCGCATACTGTTTTCTTTTGAAATCGCAAGTTTGCAATTTTTCGTCAACAGAACCAGCCACTTTTTGAAACTTAACCTCAATTATAAAAAGTGTGTTATTTATTATCACATAAATAGCTTCGTCTGGTAATAATTTTTTTGAAAGGATTTTTTTGTAATCAATTTTTTTAGATTCAAGATATTTATATAGGGCGTTCTTTTTAAAACTTTGAGCTACTTCTTTCCCATTGTAATAAATAATATTTTTCTCTACTTTATAACCCTTCTTTGAACGCAAAAGTTCTAAAATATCCGTTTCTTTTTCAAAGTTTAGACCAGTTATTGTATTACCTCCACCTTTTCCATTATTAATCATATTATTTCTTTAAGTCGTTAAACCGCTTAATTGATAATTCTAAATAATCTTTTTCCATATCAATGCCGATAAATTTTCTACCGTGCATTGCTGACGCTATTCCTGTAGTTGAACTCCCCGTAAAAGGATCAAGAATAACATCGCCTTTGTTCGTGCTAGATAGAACTATTCGCTTTAGTAGGTCTAAGGGTTTCTGTGTTGGGTGTTTCCCATATTTTTTTTCTTCTGGTTTTGGTGTACCCATAGCCCAAACTGAACGCATTTGTAAATTTGGCTTTTTAAGTTTATCTTCTGACCAATCTCCATTTTTCATTAAATCATAATTAAAAGTATGTTTTGCTTTTTTATCTTTTCTAGCCCAAATAATTGTTTCATGACTAGCAGTAAAAAAACGGCAACTCAAATTTGGCGAAGCGTTAGGTTTAAACCAAGATATATCATTTAAAATATGATAACCAAGTGCTTGTAAGGCATGACCGCATTGGTAAATGGAATGATACGTTCCACTTACCCATAAAGTGCCATTTGGTTTTAAAACTCTTTTACATGCCTCTAACCAACGATAATGAAAAGCATAGTCATCAAGAAAACCTCTACTGATATCCCATAGACCTTTATCCACACTAACCATTCGTCCAGCATGAACAGTAAACCCTCCATTTGAAAGATTGTATGGAGGATCCGCAAAAATCATGTCAACAGAATTATCTGGTAGTTGGTTTAAAATACTTAAGCAGTCGCCATGATACAGAACAAAATTTCCGTCTATAAAGTAAGGTTTATTTTTAACTATTGAGAGTATTTTTCGTTCTGCTACTACCATTTTTTTATTATAACATTTTTGTGAAAAATAGTGATTTTATGCGTCTTAGTTACCTGACTTAGTTGACTGCTGAGGGGGAAGGGATCGAACCTTCATACCAGGATTCAAAGTCCTGTGTCCTACCGTTAGACGACCCCTCAATATATTACTTATTTTTTATTTTCAAAACTTTTTCAAAAATTCTTTCTGACCAGCTGGCTATTTTTCTAACTAAATCTGAACTTCTTTTAACGTGAATTTTTAGTACCCCATAATATTTTTCCCCAATATTTTTTCTATTAGTCTTTTTAATTTTACTTCTTTTAAAGTAAACTTTCGAAAAACTCTCAAGAGGAAAACCCGTTATTTTCGACCAATATTGTCTTATTTCGGCGACCTCTTCTCTATGACTCTCATGAATCATTATTTCAAATCCTATCATATCCTTTGGAATTTTGCATATTTTGTTAAGCCATTTTAAAAACAAGATTATCATCTTAGGATCCATATTGGAAAAGGCAACTCCAGACCCTGGACGATATTCTTTTTCTTTTGTCCCTTCAGTCCAATATAAACAGACACCTATTAGAAAAAATTCGTATTCAGATAAAGTTTTTATACTGGATTTTGCTTCTAGAAAAATTTTGTTCTGTTTTTCAATCCTCTGTTTCCTTTTTGCTTGTCCGCCACGAAGCGAAGCTAATCTTTTAGTATTATCTTTACCAGCGCAAGCTCTAGCGGAAGTTCGGAAATAAAAGCGCGGTCTATGTCATTATATGATTCAAGGAGTATTGCTAACGAAGAAGAGTTAAACAATTCTGCTTTGCCTGCCCCGTATGAAGCCGAAGGCTTTCGTTCGGGGTCGTTTTTTACTAAATTTTTTAAAAATTCCAAATCCTCTTCTCCCAAATCCCCCGTCATTTCTTTTTCCAGTTTTGGAACATATCTTAAAATTACCGCCATCCGGAATTTTTCTATAATCAGTTTGGAGTAAAGTTTCATATCCAAATTTTCTCCAGCCGCTTTTTTGACAGTTAGGATGCCGGATTCCAGATCTTTTTTAGCTATGGCAGAAATAAAATCATTCACTAAAACAGTTTTTGGCGCGCCGGTTATTTTTTCCACCTCTTCCCGTTTTATTTTTTTGCTTTTTGTTTCGCCCGTAGGGCTGTGGCCGAGGGAAAAATTTAAAACCTTTTGGAGCGCTCCGAGCGCGTCGCGGAACGAACCGTCGCCCAAAATGGCTAGAAGTTCGGCTGAGCCGTTATCCAATTCGAAGCCTTCTTTTTTGGCAATCTCCAAGATCATATTTTTGGAAATGACGTCTGATGCTTTTCTGAATGAAAAAACCTGACAGCGAGAAATGATAGTTTCCGGCACTTTGTGCACTTCAGTGGTAGCTAAAATAAAAATAACGTGCTTTGGAGGCTCTTCCAGTGTTTTGAGCAAAGCGCCCCAGGCGTCTTTGGAGAGCATATGCACTTCGTCTATGATGTAGGCCTTGTATTTTGAATCAAAGGGCAGGACTCGGGCGCCATCGCGAAGGGTTCTGATATCTTCTATTCCTCTATTGGAGGCTGCGTCTATTTCATAAAGATCATTCTCGGAAACGCCTATTTCTTTGGCAAAAATTCGAGCAACGGAAGTTTTTCCCGTGCCTCGCGTTCCTACAAAAAGATAAGCATGCGAAACTTTATTGGTTTCCACGGAGCTTTCCAGTACCTTTACGATATGGTCTTGCCCCAGGACTTCTTTAAAGGTCTTGGGTCGATATTTTCTATATAATGCCAAATCGTGCATAAATTGATTATATCTCTTTTTAAGCAAAAAGAAAATATAAATTTTTGATTTTCTTTTTGCTTTAATTTTTTATATTTTTCAAAAAATCTTTGATGATTTTTTCCACTTCTCTTGCATTTTTTGTATCCATTAATTTTGTGCGCAGTTCTTTTGCGCCGGGAAAATCATTTACATAAGCTTTAAAATGCTTCTTCATAATGTTGAAGCTTTTTGTCTTTCCAAGCATTTTTTCAAAAAGTTTCGCGTGTTCTATTAAAACTGAAAGTCGTTCTTTAAAGCAAGAACTTTTTAAAGATTTAAGGTCTTGCTTTTTCCTGCGACTAAAGAGCCATGGGTTCCCAAATATTGCTCTTCCAAACATTACTCCATCGCAGCCGGTTTCTTTTATTTTTTGTTTTGCTTCTTCTATATCCCCTACATCGCCATTTCCTATAATTAAAGTTTTGCTTTTTATTTCATCTCGTATTTTCACGATTCTTTTCATTAATTCCCAATGCGCCGAAACGCCGGACATTTCCTTGCGGGTGCGCAAATGTACAGTCAAAGCGGATAAATCCTCTTCTAATAAAAGTTTCCTTATCCAAGTCTCTATTTCATTTTTACCATAACCAATGCG
>CAYZGS010000043.1:0-5500 GCA_964478145.1 uncultured Candidatus Saccharibacteria bacterium
GAGATTGCCGTTGCCTACCTGTCCGCTGGAGCTTCGGTGGAAGCGGGCCCTAAAGACAAGATTGCTCCGGCTCGTGGCATTTATAATTTTCAGAAAGTTTATAAGGATATTCTAAATATCATGGGAGGAATCTTTGAAGGCAAGTTCATACAAAAGGAGAAAATGACGGAAATAGCTATGATTCCGGATCGGGAAGTTCTTTACGCCCAGTTTGTGAACCTTATCAATTCTCCGATACAGAGATTCGTTGTAGTGTTAAACGCTATTGGGGAGAAAAAGATACAATTAGAAACTTAATAAAATAAAATTATGGATAAATATAAAGATATTATAGAAAAAATAGAAAAAATGTCAGTGCTTGAACTGCATGAGCTGGTAAAAGTTCTGGAAGAAAAGTTCGGAGTGTCGGCGGCAGCGGTCGCTCCAACCCAAGCTGGAAACGGAGGAGCGGAAGCGGTGGAAGAAAAGGATTCGTTCACCGCAGTGCTGGCTTCAGCGGGCGAGCAGAAGATAGCGGTGATGAAAGTAGTGAAAGAAACTTTAGGTCTTGGACTGAAAGAAGCGAAAGATTTGGTGGATGCCGCTCCTTCTACTTTGAAAGAGGGAATGAAAAAAGCCGAAGCCGAAGATCTGAAGAAAAAAATTGAGGTAGCTGGGGGGAAAATTGAGCTGAAATAAATTAATCACTTTAATTCCTCCTCCAAAAGTGGACAGGCCTTGTCAGTGGGATTCTTCTCCCTTGATAAGGGGAGTAAAAGAGGGATTGTATTCGTTTTATGTAAGACTTTCATTATGATATAGTATAGTAAAGTAAAATTATGCAAAGAGTCGCTTTTGTTTCCGTTTTTAACAAAAAAGGCGTTGATAAATTCGCCCGAGATTTGATTCATTTGGGCTGGGAAATAATGTCCTCTTCCGGCACAGCCAAATTTCTAAAAGATAGTGGCATCGCTTGCACAGACCTCGCGAGCTTGGTGGGTGAACCGATACTGGGGCATAGGGTGGTTTCTCTTTCTAGAGAATTTTACGCTATGCTCTTGTCTCGTCCGGATAACAGGGAAGATATGGAAGAACTGAAGAAATTAAAATTGCCCTTTATTTCGCTTGTTTGTTGCGATATATATCCGCTTGCCGAAGAAATTGCCCAGAATGACGCTACTTTGGAAAAGGTGATAGAAAAAACGGACATCGGTGGGCCGACTATGTTGCGGGCGGCGGCCAAGGGCGGTCGGATAGTTATCTGTGAAAAAGATGATAGGGAAAAAGTTTTAAATTGGTTAAAAAATGGCGAAGAAGATGCGGAAAATTTTAAGAGAAAACTGGCCGCCAAAGCGGAATATATCGTGGCAAAATATTGCCTGGTTTCGGCGGAATATTTGAGTCGGGGTACGTACAGGGGTATCTTGGGAGAACGGCAGAGCGAATGCTGTTATGGGGAGAATGCCTATCAAGCTCCATCTTTTGTTTATCAAGACAATAGCGGCCCTTTCTCTCCGGACAAATTCAAATTACTTACTGAGACCCCGCTTTCTTACAATAATTTTTGCGATAGAGATAAAATTTTGCAAGTGATTACCCATCTTTCCGCCGGTCTTGAATTGAATTGCGAAAAATATCCCCCATACATTGCCATTGCCGTGAAGCACGGGAATGCTTGCGGCGCGGGAATAGGCGAAGAACCGATTGAGGCACTGGCTAAAATGATTGAAGGTGATATCAGGGCGATTCACGGAGGTTCTGTTTTTACCAACTTTAAAATTGAGGAAAGTGAAGCGGAAAGGCTGATTCATCATAAAATAGAAGGTGAAAACCGCAGACTGCTTGATACAGTAACTGCCCCGGATTTTTCCGATGTCGCTATTGAAATACTTGCCCGTAAAAAAGGCAAATGCAGGATTGTGGCCAATCCAAATTTGGCTCATCTATCCCCTGATACTGTTGATGAAAGAGAGCGTGTTAGGCATATAAGAGACGGATTTTTGACTCAGCCCAATTATACCTTTGTGCCGAATATCAGCGAAGCGACCATAGAAGGTGATTTGGAAAACCTGTCCGCGCGGGCAGGAGTGAAAAAAGAACAGATAACGGCAGATCTGATTTTAGCCTGGGCTATAGGTTCAAATAGCAACAGCAACACTATCACTATAGTAAAAAATGGAAAATTGCTCGCCAACGGAGTGGGACAGCAGGACAGGGTCGGCGCGGCTAAACTGGCCATACAGCGGGCGGACGATGCGGCCAAAGCTCTTTTGCAAGGACAGTCCTTAAAAGAATTTCCCCAAGGACTGTCCTTTGCGGATTTATCGGGGGCGGTGGCTTACAGCGATAGCTTCTTTCCGTTTCCAGATGGTCCGCAAACCCTGATAGGTAGGGGTATTAGGACGATTTTTGCCACCAGTGGGTCGGTAAATGACAAAAATGTGATAGAATTTTGTAAAGAAAGAGGAGCGACATTAATAATGTTTCCAGATAAAGTTGCCCGTGGTTTCGCTTGGCACTAATCCCGAACGAAATCGCGGACGCGGATAATGTGTTATATAATATTTATATGAAACGAAAAATTACCGATAAAAAAAGAAAAAAAAATAAGCGTCCGCGTCCTATTTCGTACGGGTTTGCCATTTCACCGCTAGACGGTAGATATAAGGATAATGTGAAAGATCTCGGTCCGATTTTCAGCGAGTACGGATTGATGAAATACCGTTTTGCCATAGAAGTAAAATATTTTTTGGCGCTTGCCAAAACCGGCGTAATGCCGCGCAAAATTTCTCAAAAAGAAAATGAGCTTTTAAACTCCATGATTCGCAAGTTTTCCACAAAAGATTTTACTCAGATAAAAAAAATAGAAAAAACAACCAATCATGATGTAAAAGCCGTTGAATATTTTCTGAAAGATGAAATGAAAAATACCAGCTTCTCTGACCGCTTGGGATATACACATTTAGGCAGAACCTCTGAAGACATAAACAATTTATCCTATGCGTTAATGCTTCGGGATGGAATAAAAATAATCAAGGCGAAATATAAAGAAGCAGAAAAGACGATTTCAAAATTGGCGAAGGAAAATAAAAAAACACCGATGCTTGCGCTTACTCACGGCCAGCCCGCTAGTCCGACTACTTTTGGCTGGGAGATGAACGTATTTGCGGAAAGATTGCGCTATGGCATCAAGGCGCTTGATGAATTTAAGCTAAAAGTGAAATTGAACGGAGCCACTGGCGGAGACAATGCTCTCCATACCGCATATCCCCGAATAAATTGGCGTAAATTCGCCAATGATTTTATCTTAGGTTTGAATGAAAAGGACAGCGTAAAATTTGTGAATAATCCTTTTACCACCCAGATAGAATCGCACGATACCTATCGGGAGCTTTTTGACATCATTCGCGGGCTTAATCTGGTTTTAATTGATTTTTCTAAGGATATTTGGAGTTATGTTTCGCGGGGAATTATTATCCAAATTCCAAAAGCAGGGGAAGTTGGCTCTTCTGCCATGCCTCAAAAAATCAATCCGATAAATTTTGAAAATGCGGAAGGCAATCTTGGCTTGGCAAATTCTTTATGCGAGTTTTTTGGCAGAAAATTAACTGTTTCCAGACTGCAACGCGATCTTTCAGATTCAACCGTGGAGCGCAACTTTGGCTTGGTTTTTGGGCACGTGAAAATCGCCCTGGTTTACATTTTGAAAGGATTAGGTCGGGTGAAAGTGGACAAGGGTACCGCCAAGACGGAGCTTGAGAAACATTGGGAAATCGTTTCGGAAGCGTATCAAGTTATTTTACGCAGTGCCGGCATTCCCAACGGCTACGAATTACTGAAAGAATTTACCCGCGGGAAAATTGTTGATAAAAAAGCGATGCATTCCTTCATTGAAGAAATAGCCAAAAAATACAATTTGTCAAAGGGCGCCTTTGACAAATTAAAGAAAATCACGCCGGAGAATTATATAGGGGACCGCAGTTTTTAGCACATTCGGCCTTTAGGTCTCAGTACCTCTCACTTCGTTTTCGGCTTGTTTTTTAACCTAAAAGCGCTATTATATGGGAATATGGAAATACTAGGCAAAGTATTGGGCAGTCCTGCCAAAGTCAAAATAATGCGACTTTTTTTGTTGAATCAAGATAGCTGGTTTAATAAGAAAAATATCGTAAAAAGAAGCCGTGTCACTTCGGAGGTCGCCACCAGAGAAATGAGGCTTTTGGCTTCTGTCGGTTTCATAAAAAAACGCGGGACAGAATGGTCCTTTAATCCTCTTTTTAAATATGGAACGGAGCTTGAGGGACTCTTGGTGAAAACCGACAGTTTTGATAAAAAAACCATGGCGGATAACTTTAAAAAAGTTGGGCGGGTGAGGCTTTTGCTGATTTCTGGAGTTTTCATTAAAAACAAGGATACCCGGGTGGATCTGCTGATTGTCGGAGATAAAATGAAAAAAAGCAGGATTGAAGAGGAAATACGAAAACTCGAGGCTGAAATAGGCACGGAACTGGTGTATGCAATTTTCAACACTAAAGATTTTATTTACAGGCTAGATATGTATGATAAGCTCATTCGGGATATCCTTGATTTTCCGCACGAGGTTATTTTGCAGGCCAAAGAGTTATCCACACAAACCTTAAAAAATGCTTGAAAATTGGTATAATATAGGCAGAACTTTATAAGGTCGAAATCCCGACGTAAAAGTCTGGATCCCGGCGGAACTGCCGGGACTTAGAAGTATTTATTAATAATTTGGTAATTATTTATTATGGATAATATTTGGGTAACATGGGGTGATGTTTTTAACGCTTCGCTGCAGAGTCTGTGGTGGGGTTTTATTCAGTTCGCTCCGAAGCTCATCTTGGCGATTATTTTCTTTATAATCGGCTGGATTTTGGGTTCTCTTATCGCTAAAGCGTTTGAACAGGTTTTCAGTGCCCTAAAAGTAGACAGTCTTTTTCATTCTATCGGGGCGGGAAATTTTTTCAGAAGAGCGGGCATGAATCTCAATACCGGATATTTTATCGGGCAAGTGATAAAATGGTTCGTTATTATCGTTTTCCTTCTTCCTTCGCTCAATCTGATAGGCTTGAATTATGTCGCTTCATTCTTGAAAGATGACGTACTTGGTTTCTTGCCTAGGGTTGTAGTGGCAGCCTTGGTTTTGGTAATTGCTACCATTGTTGCTGAGTTCCTTTCAAAGACGGTTATAGCTGGGTCAAAAGCGATGAATCTCAGTTCAACCAATATGCTTGGCTCTCTTGTTAAATATACTGTTTGGGTATTCGCTTTCATTATCGCCCTGGGTCAGTTGGGGATAGCTGAGGGATATATGAATACTCTTTTTGCCGGGATAGTCGGCATGATCGCCTTGGGTGGAGCTCTGGCTTTTGGTTTAGGTTCCAAAGACGCGGCCGGACGGCTGGTGTCAAGAATCGGAAAGGAAATGTTTCATAACGAATAACTTTTAGACAATTTTAACAAAAAAAGATGTCAACAGCTTGCCCGACCGTGGCGAGGT
>CAYZGS010000044.1:0-5462 GCA_964478145.1 uncultured Candidatus Saccharibacteria bacterium
TTTACAATATGCGCTGGCTTTGCAGATGGAGGCGACACAGCCGATTGTGAATACAACTATAGTGGATAAAGTAATTGGAGAACAGAGTAGGGCGAATTCTTGTATTGCTGATACTCTTGTGCCAAGAGAAAATCCTGAATCTGATAGAAGTGATAGTGATATGGAGAAAATTGATACATTTATTAATTTTATTGAAAGTAAGCAATTAAATACAGAGGCTCGAAAGAAAACGCAAAAAGATTTTTACAAAAATCTTGGAAGTTTTGCTAATTCAATAAAAAATCAGGAATGTGATATTAATATTTCAAAATTACTAAATTAAAGTTTTAACGATTTTTATATGAAAAAAGGGATATTATATATTCTTATACCAATTTTGTTTTTCTCATTTTGTTTGAAGGCTTCAGCACAGGAAATATGTTCACAAAAAGGATATTCTATTTTTTCAATAAATGGAATATTTAATGATGAAATTGATGCTATTAAAAATAAAGATAAATTAAAAAGTAAATTTAGCACAACCTATAATAACGAACCCTTAATTATTGACTACCTCTACAACCCCACCCATCTCGCCGGAGTGGGCGATTTGGCTGATGTTATAGCTCAGGGACTTTTCAATCAAAAATCGGATTACGATCTGGTGGAAATGCTGAATGATGCCAGTCAGAAAGTCACAACCCAAAAAATCCTACTCGTTGCCCATTCACAGGGCAATTTTTATGCCAACAATTTTTATGATAAAACTGCGTCAAAGCCCGGCGGAGTTCCAAGCCAGTCAATCGGCGTGTATAGCGTGGCTACTCCCGCCAACCGCGTTGCCGGCGGAGGAAAATATTTAACTTCCGATACGGATAATGTCATCGCTGCCGTAGTGGCTGATTTTATAAAAATTTTATCGCCCAATATTCACATACCGCTCAAAAATAGCGACGGCAATGGGCATAGTTTCTCAGATGTTTATTTAAAATATCAAGGCAATAGAATTATCTCGGATATTAAATCTTCACTTTCCAAATTGGAAAATAACGATGAACAAGAGTCTGGGTATCCTTGCATATCTCCTCCGGAACTTTCTGCCCTTCACAAAATCCAAGGGGTAATTCTTGCCGTGGCGGACCCAACTGCCATTGTGGTGAAAGGCGGGGTAATTGGCGCTTATAACATAGGCGCTTATATTGCCGATGGCGTGCGAAATGCGGGTATGGCGATTGGCGATATCTTGCGCGGCACTGGCGCGGTAATCGGGAAGACCTTCAAAGGATTGTCGGCCAATGTAATAGAAACTTTGCCGGATGTTGCCGATATAACCACAATCCCCCCTGATTTATCAAAGCCCGTGAAGGACAGTCCTTCGGAAATTGCGGATGAACCTGCAATTTCGCTTCCAGAAATAGAAACATTGCCTCCGGAAGATTCTCCTGTTATTCCCGATGTTTCAAGTACCGCGCCTCACAACAGAGGCGGAAGCGGTAGCGGTGGTGGAGGGGAAGATGAAAATTTACCCGATCCTATAGCTGACACCGCTTCGCCGGTCATCATTTTAACTGGCAGCAATCCTTTGGACATTTACTTAGGTATGAATTATGCGGATCCCGGGGCAACAGCTACCGATGATGTTGATGCGACTGTTGCCGTTGTTATAACCGGAAATGTGGATACCTCTGTTATTGGCACTTATACTATTACTTACACGGCTACCGATCTCTCGGGAAATATCGCGACTGCCATTCGTACTGTGAATGTTTTGGCTCCCATCCCTGATACAACTGCCCCCGTTATCACCCTTCTCGGCAACAGTGTTGAAGTGGTCATAAGAAATTCCACGTATACCGATGCCGGCGCGACCGCTTTGGATAATGTTGACGGCGTACTTACCGTGATAACAACTAGCGCGGTGGATACCGCTAAAATTGGAAATTATATCATCACCTATGCCGCGACTGATCTTGCAGGCAATACCTCAACGGCAACTCGCACGATTATCGTCGCCACCTACAAATATATTCCCAAATATTCTTTCGGGGAAAATAACGGCGATAATCACGACTGGCAAGTTTGGAGTTTCAACGGATCAAATGTATATGATTGGTCGGATACTTATGTTCATAATTATCTGCGCGAGCAATTTAAAATTCAGGCTAATGCAGGAACAGCCTGGTGCTCGCAATGCTTGCAGAGAGGAATTTTTAAGCACGATCCGCAGAAAGGATTTGAGTCTTCTGATGTGGCTGTTTCCGCTCTTGAAAATAACCCGCAAAATTATATGAATGGCATAACCTATGATGTAGCTATACAATGGGACTCCTCCGGTTATACCTATACAGTCTCCCATGATTCTATCATTGATTCCAGCAAGCATACGCAAGTGGCAAATATGAACAATGATTTTTGGGTCGGCTGGGACGGTTCCTTTAATAATTTTAAGAATTTCCCGTCGGGAGACTGGCAGGGAATTGTGTCAGTTTCACCCTTAAATCGCACTGGCGGAGGTAGTATGGTATTGCAACCTTTCCCTATATACAAAAATGAACCTGCCCTCGCAGTTTCTACTCTTTCTTTTCCTAACCAAGGTCCTTACACAGTGGGTGGAATAAGCCCAACCCGCGGGAGGGAAAATTTAACCCCTTTTACTTTTCAAATAATTTACACGGATGAAGAAAATAATCCGCCGCAAAACGTAAAACTTCAGGTGACAGACGCGACCACAGGCGATTCTGTTGCTGAAGTGGAAATGCGGCAGATTTCCCAGGGCGTGGATATTTTCAGCGATGGCGATTTTGCAAACGGGGAGTCGTATACCACCGACGATATTTTATACGATACCGGAGATTATAACTATTATTTTACAGCTGAAGATAACGCGGGGGACTCAATGCGTATTCCCCAAAATGATGCTCTGAAATTCGGAGTAGTTCCATCCGCTTATAAATATATCCCGAAGTATTCTTTTGGAATGAATAATGGAGATGACCGAGACTGGCAAGTTTGGAGTTTCAACGGATCAAATGTGTACGACTGGACGGACACTTATGTGAACGATTATCTGCGCGAGCAGTTTAAAATTCAAACTTTTAAGGGAGGAGCCTGGTGCTCACAATGCTTGCAGAGAGGAATTTTTAAGCACGATCCGCAGAAAGGGTTTGAACTTTCCGACAGAATTGTGTCCATTTTAGAAAACAATCCGCAGAATAGCATGAATGGCCTGACTTATGAGGTAACAATACAATGGGATTCTGCCGGCTATTCATACTCTATTTCTCACGATGGCACCACTGATTCTTCCGGGCATACGGATATCGCGGATGTAAATGAAAATATGTGGGTTGGTTGGGACGGCTCTTTTAATAATTTTAAAATTTTCCCGTCGGGAGACTGGCAAGGAGTGGTGCATGGTTCGCCATCAGATCGTACCGGCGGAAGCAGTATGGTGCTGCAGCCGTATCCAATTTATGATTCGTCTCAGGTTCCTCCCGATCCGGTTCTTAGTTCGGCAAAGCAAATTTCCGCCTTTAACTTTACGGGTTTAACACCGGAAGTTGTCGGGGTCATTAATGAAACCGATCATACTATTTTGCTTGAAGTTTCTTTTGGCACGGACGTGGCGAATTTAAACCCGACTATCACGATTTCATCCGGGGCATCAATCAGCCCGAATTTCGATGTCCCGCAGGATTTTAGCAATCCGATAAATTACACGGTCAAAGCGGAAGATGATTCCACTCAAGATTATCTTATTACAGTGGTCATCGGACCCGATCCGAATCCTCCTCCTGTTCCAGATACTACCGCGCCAGCCATCGCGAGTTATACATTTAATGAAATTGCCGGCGATATCACAATCAATCCATTAGTGAGTCCTCTTTCCTTGGCTATGAATGCCAGCGAAAATGCGGAGTGGGTGTCTGTGAAATTTGAAAATCAAAATGATGGCAGTTTTTATAAAATTTTCTATCCGGGGGCCGATTGTGATGATAAAAATACTTGTGTTCAAGACTGGGATGGCATTTTGTCCAGCGGGGGATTGCTTCAAAACGGAACTTTTCGTGTAAAAGTTCACGTCAAAGATTCGGCTGGCAATGAATTTTATGATTATTTGACACCGTATAACATTATCGTGGATATTTCCATCTGATATTTTTCTATACCTCCAGGGTGAGGAAAAGATAAAAGGGGCTTTCGTTCCGAAAGCCCCTTTTCTACCTATGTTTGATCAAAGTTGGTAACATATTTATATATATCCTGCAGACTGAAGTGCATATACACAAATGTTGCAGCAGTCAAGAACAATGATGTAGATAATATCCATCCTCTCGGCAGATATCCTGCTACCATTATTAAGTAGATTGAGAGTACCAACATTATAAACATTATCACGAAGCACATAACTCTTACATCTTTATTTTTTAAATATACTGCACCGATTGTAAAAGGGGCGCCATACCACTTTTTCTCTACTAACCCCACCAGATCATTTAAACTGCTTTTGCCTTCTTTCCGAAACCTTTTTTTTATTGTGTTTACCAATATAATATTGGAAACATTTATAAAAAGTATTATAGCTGTGGAAAATATCCACAGAAGAAAAAGAAAGAAGTTTATAGCCCCGATTATGTCTTCTTTAAACACGATATTACCTCCTTATTAAGGGTTAACAAATAACTAATTAATTAACATTCTCCCCACCTTTAAATACGAAGGGCAAGGTGAATTTCTTTTATATTATATTACTATTCTGTATTTTTGTCAACTTTTTGTGGGGGCTTAGTTTTCGTTGTTTTTATGCTATACTTAAAAATAATGGTGAGACATTTTTTAAAGACCCTGATTGTTTTTATAGTAATGATAATTTTAGGCTTGATCGGAGTCTTTTTGATAAATCATTTTGATGAAAATGCCGGAAGCGCAGGCGAACCAAATAATCAAATCCAGCTTGCGGAATGAATTGTTTATGCTATGATGTTTGTACCGCAAAGAAAATAGGTATTCAAAATTTATAGCTATTTCATTTCCTTAAATTTTGGCATAAATCCTATTTAGTGGGTCGATAACCCCGACATAAGGTCGAGGAACAGCTTGCGGCTTATAAGCCGTTTTTTTTGTTGAAAATAAGAAGTGTTAGCGACTATATTTTCATAACCCTGTTAAATAATTTTGCTTTGCAAAATTGTCCGAAGGACATTTAACAGGGTGTGGATTTTCTAATCGCTTTGCTCAAGAAAATCACACATGTTACAAAAATCAAAAAAGGAAGAAATAATAAAAAGTCTTGAAAAGACAATCAAGGAATCGGAGACCGTTGTTTTTGTGAACTTTCACGGTATGAGCGTTGGCAACGAAACAACCCTTCGCAGAGATTTGAGAGAACAGGGGGTTGGTTATAAAGTTTTCAGAAAAACTTTATTAAAACGCGCCTTGAAAGGAAAGGCGATGGGAGAAATACCCAAACTTAGTGGCGAGAT
>CAYZGS010000045.1:0-5442 GCA_964478145.1 uncultured Candidatus Saccharibacteria bacterium
CGCAACCCTTGACTTTTTTCTATAAGGTGATATACTGAAACTAGAAAAATTCTTCAAACAAACTAGTTTAGTTCACTAAAACCAGGGAGTTATTATGACTACTACTATAGTTTCTGAAATTGTAACTTTAAAAATTTTTCAAACGCAATACAAATCGTTTGAGGAGATTGTAAAAGTTGCAAAACTAAACAATGTTTATTATAAGCATTTGGACAAAAATGAAAAATGCAAAAATTTCATTTTTGCTCCAATTGTCTCCTCTGAAGAAGAGGGAGTCGTTTTATACTACGAAGGAGAGAATCAAAGCATTCCCGGTGGAGCAAATATTTACAAATATTTTGCCGATAAGGGGTATGAAGTGATTCCGAATACTCACTCTTCGTTGTTAATTCAGGCGGTAAAAGAATTAACCGAAGAAAAGTTGGAAGAACTTGGTATTCCGTCTTATGTTGATATAGTTATTCCAACGCCGGAAAATTCTTTGCTTCCTGACGAGGATGACTACCCGTGTTTCCTCGAGGTCAGTCGTTACCTCGGCTATCGCAGACTTGACCTCGTTAATTTCCAGGGGCGAGTGGTACAACTATTATGCTTTTCTCCTCCGCAAGAAGAAAAAATTGGTTTCTTAATTTACAAACCCTTAGGCTCTTAGATTTATCTTTGAGCCTTTGTTTATTTTTATATTGTATTTTGTTATACTAAAAAAGTATTTATCATTACAATAAGGTTACGACTTTGTTGTGTAAATACTCAAAATATATTTACGAGAGATATATTGGTCAAGGCTTATATATGAGTGCAGTATATTCTGAATAAAAAAATATAAATTCTTGGTACTCAATGCTTTTGAACTTTTATGTTCAGTAAAAAATACAGCACGATCTCTGACATTAGATTGTGCCTAGATCGGCAGTGATATAGATGGCGTTGGATACATATCTTTGCTTCCTGACGAGAATGGCAACCCGTGTTTCCTCAAGGTCAATCGTAACAACGGCAATCGCAAACTTAACCTCGTTAATTTCAAGGGCAAGTGGAACAACAATTATGCTTTTCTCCTCCGAAAGACTTTATGTTCTCCTCCTATTTATTTCGGAGGAGTTTTCCTTTCAAGACCTTTTTTCCAACCACCCAACATTCTGCCTATTTCATTTAGGAGTTCCGAAAGAGTAGAATATTTTTCATTAGAAACGCATTTATTTTCCCAAGCAATCTGTAAGAAGAATTTTACACCGTCCAGTTTAGAAATGGCTGTTGTTAATCTTATTATTTTAGTTTCTGGTGGTAAATATCTATATGAATGAATTTGATCAATTTGTGAAGAGAGAATTGAAAGTAAAATTTTATGTAAGATATGCTGATGATTTTGTAATATTGTCGCAAAATAAAGAATATTTACAAAATATCTTAGAACAGATGAAAAAGTTTTTAAAAAATAATTTTAAATTAAATTTACATCCAGATAAAGTATTTATCAAAACAATTACTTTGGGTGTAGATTTTTTGGGTTGGGTGCATTTTTCGAAACATAGAGTATTGAGAACTGCAACGAAAAAGAGGATGTTGAAACGAATTAATAAAAATTCAAAACCTGAAACCATTGCTTCTTATAAAGGAATGCTTAAACATGGGAATACGTATAAGCTTAGTAAGGTCATTGATAAATTGATTACCACATAGGGTAATTTTATATATTTGCGTAGAGTTAAAAACCAATATATGTCATAATTGAGCTATGCGAAAAACCATTCTAGAAAAAATCTTTAAAGCTCCAGCTCTGATTTTAGAAGAAGGAGTTAAACTAGAACAAGAGATAAAAAACGATATCAAAAGACAAAAACCGGTCAAAGAAGTGGAAGAATATTGGAAAACACTAGGTCCAGGGCTCACCACCGGGGCGGCCGATGATGACCCATCGGGCATTGCCACTTATTCTCAAATAGGGGCGTCGCGAGGCTTTGATCTGATTTGGCTTTCACTTTTTTCCTTTCCTCTGATGGGTACCATTCAAGAAATATGCGCACGCATTGGACTTACCACAGGAGTAGGACTTGCCACCAACATCAGAAGGCATTTTTCAAAGAAAATTTTATATTTTTGCACTATTCTTCTTTTTTTTGCGAATGTGTTTAATATCGGAGCGGATTTGGGCGCGATGGCGGAAGGTGTCCGGCTTATTTTTCCTCAAATTGGCTTTGCCTTCTTGGTTTTAGGTTTTGCCATCTTCTCTCTTTTTCTTCAGGTTTTTATTCCTTATAAAAAATATTCAAAATATTTAAAATACTTGGCCCTGGTTCTCTTTGCTTACGTATTTTCGGCATTTTTGGTTAAAATCAACTGGACGGATGTGTTTGGACACCTTGTTGTTCCGACAATCTCTTTCTCCAAAGAAGAAATTATTTTAATTTGCGCGGCGTTTGGCACTACCATTTCTCCATATTTATTTTTTTGGCAAACAGGGCAAGAAGTGGAAGAACAAATATTAAAAGGAGAAAGAACAGAAAAAGCCCGTCGCGCCTTAAATACGAGTGAAGATATTCATAAAATGAGAATAGATGTTTGGTCCGGGATGTTTCTTTCTAATCTTATTATGTTTTTTATAATTGCCACTTGCGCCGCGGTTTTATTTGGAAATGGCATCACCAACATACAAACGGCCGCTGACGCGGCAGAAGCGCTAAGACCTTTTGCCGGTGATTTCGCTTTTACCTTGTTTGCCATTGGAATTTTAGGCGTGGGACTTTTAGCTATTCCAGTGCTTGCCGGGTCGGCTTCTTACGCTATGTCTGAGACCTTTAATTGGAAAGAGGGGCTTTATAGAAAATTAAAACAAGCGACTTCTTTCTATGGAGTGATAATAGTGGCCGTGGTTTTGGGAATAATTTTAAATTTTGTCGGGTTGCATCCGATAAAAGTTCTAATCTATTCGGCTGTTTTCAACGGAATCATTTCCCCTATTATTTTATTTTTAATTGTGCGCATTAGCGCCAATGAAGCGATAATGGGAGACTTCAAAAATAAGAGGTTGACCAATATCGTTGGTTGGTTTAGTGTTGTTTTATTATCCTTAGTGAGTCTTGGCACAATAATTTTCCTCTTTAAATAAGAAGGTGATAAGCAAAGGGAGTCCTTGCTATAATTATGAAAATTCTAAAAAATCATAATTTGACTAGATTGAACACTTTTGGAGTATCAGTTCAGTCAAAATTTTTTGTTCAGTTAGACAGCGAACTTAACCTGGAAGAACTTTTTAAATCTTCTCTATTTAGAAATAACGAGAAATTATTTTTAGGCGGGGGAAGCAACATTTTATTTACTAAAGATTTTAAGGGAATTGTTATTTTGAACAAGTTAAAAGGTATTGAAATTTTGGAGGATAATCTTGGATATGTTTTGGTCAGATGCATGAGTGGCGAGATGTGGCACGATTTGGTCATATTCACGGTGGATCGCGGGTATTGGGGCATTGAAAATTTATCCCTAATACCAGGCACCGTCGGCGCCGCCCCGATGCAAAACATCGGGGCATATGGAGTAGAATTGAAAGACGTATTGGAAAAAGTAGAAGGGTACGAAGTAGAAACGGGGAAGAAAAGAGTTTTTGAAAAAGAAGAGTGCCAGTTCGGATACAGGGACAGCATATTTAAAAATAAGTTAAGAGGAAAATATTTTATTTCAGCCGTAACTCTAAAATTAAGCAAAATTGAGAAGAAAAATACAAGTTATAAAATGTTGCAGGAATATTTGAGAGATAACAATATTGAGATCAAAAATCCTAAAGACATAAGCAATGCCGTAATATCCATTCGCAAAAGCAAATTGCCCGACCCAGTGCTAATAGCCAACGCCGGGAGCTTTTTTAAGAATGTTTTTGTTAACCGCAAAAAAATTGAAGAAATAAGGAAAAAATTTCCGGACGCGCCTTATTTTGAAGAAGACGAGAGCATCAAAATTCCGGCCGGCTGGCTTATTGAGAAGTGCGGATGGAAAGGAAAAAAAATAGGGAATGTTGGAGTGCATGACAAACAGGCGCTGGTTATCGTAAATTACGGAGGAGCCACCGGGGAAGAGGTAAAAAATTTGTCCGAGCAGATAATTGCTTCAGTTTATTCCAAATTCGGCCTGAAGCTTGTCCCGGAAGTTAATTTGGTTTAAAAAAGCGAAAGGATGGAATTCAGGAGTGGAGCTTTGCAAAAATTTCGCTGCGGGGGTATAATGAAAATATTAAAAGTTTTTAAGACAGCATTATTATGGAAAAAAATAAAAAAATAAGCATGAGTATTTCAGTTTTAATCTTTTTGGCGGTGGTCGCGTTTTTAGTTTTTATTACTATTAATAAGGAAGAAAATCCCGCAACGTTGCAGAATATGGAAGCGGAACAAAAAAATATGCAAATTACCCAGCAAGTTGAAGGTGTAAAGATTACCATTCTTCAAGAAGGAAATGGAGAAACAGCCAAGCCGGGCAACACTGTGGCTATGAATTATACGGGAAGACTGGCGGATGGCGCTGTTTTTGATTCCAATGTTGATTCTAAGTTTAGCCACGTGGAACCTTTTATATTTACCATAGGGGCGGGGGAAGTAATCAGAGGTTGGGACATAGGAGTAGCTGGAATGAAAGAAGGAGAGAAAAGGATATTGGAGATTAATCCGGATTACGCTTATGGGTCCGCTGGCGCAGGCGGAGTGATACCTCCTAATGCGACTATCACTTTTGAGGTTGAACTTTTG
The DNA here is from genome assembly GCA_964478145.1 of uncultured Candidatus Saccharibacteria bacterium. Classification (GTDB taxonomy): domain Bacteria; phylum Patescibacteriota; class Minisyncoccia; order Phycocordibacterales; family UBA9973; genus UBA9973. Next base: position 4,734 of record CAYZGS010000045.1, read on the forward strand.
CAAATTAAAAAATAGTCCCGAACACTAAATCGGGACCGAATAAAAATTTATGAACAATAATATATCACCAGAGTATAAAATAAAACTGTACAAAGGTTTGAGGATTGCCTTGATCGCCTTTTTAGTTGCTGTGGCCGTCAATTTTTTAACCGGTTTTTCTGATGGCAGATATAGTGATAAACCGGAAAATACCATAACTTTTTCCGGGCACGGAGAAATGAATGCCGTTCCCGATATCGCCAATATTTACTTGACCATAAGAAAAGAAGCTAAAACAGTAAAAGAAGCCCAGGCAAACGTGGCTAAAGTTGAAGAGAAAGTTCTTACCTTCTTTAAAAATAGCGAAGTGGACGAAAAAGATATAAAAACAACTAATGCCTCTTTTAATCCCAAATATGAGTTTCAATATAATGACTACACCACCTGCGGTGCGTTGAATTGCAGGCCTCAACCAGGCAAGTCTGTTTTGATAGGTTATGAAGCTTACCAAAATATAAATGTAAAGATAAGAAATACAGACAATGTCGGCAAAATTATGGAAGGACTCGGAACCCTGGGAGTAGAGGAATTAAGCGGCCCTAATTTTTCCGTGGACAATGAAGAGATATTGAAAGCCGAAGCGAGAAAGAAGGCTATTGATGATGCAAAAGGAAAAGCAAAAATTTTAGCTAAAGATTTGGGTGTTCGTTTAGGTAGAATTACTTCTTTT
>CAYZGS010000046.1:0-309 GCA_964478145.1 uncultured Candidatus Saccharibacteria bacterium
CCTATATAAAGTTAGAAAAGGCAGGCGCAAATTTGAAGGCCAAATGCCCATTTCATAACGAGAAAACGCCATCCTTTTTTGTTTCTCCGGAGCGCGGAAATTATTACTGTTTCGGCTGCGGCGCCAAGGGCGATATTTTTACTTTCGTGGAAGAATTTGAGGGGCTTGATTTTAAAGGCGCGCTGAAAATCTTGGCTGACCGGGCGGGAGTTTCTCTGGCGCAGTATAGCAGGGAAAAAGAAGGAGGGAAAGAGAAATTGTATAAAATAATGGAAGAAGCCACTAAATTTTTTGAAAAAAATTTAGTGG
>CAYZGS010000046.1:319-778 GCA_964478145.1 uncultured Candidatus Saccharibacteria bacterium
GGATAAAAGCGTATCGGAATATTTGAAAACGAGAGGTCTGGAAGACAAAACAATAAAAGATTTTAGGATCGGATTTATAAAAGAAGACTGGCGCCTGCTTTATTCTCATTTGAAAGAAATTGGTTTTACCGACGAAGAGATAGAAAGAGCCGGACTAGTAAAAAGGACCGAAAAAGGAATTTATGACCGTTTCCGCGGACGTATTATCTTTCCGATCTCCGATTCAATCGGTCGTATTATCGCTTTTTCTGGTAGAATTTTTTCCGCCCAAGGCGGATCCGCCTCTGGCGGGGAAGATTCTAATTATGAACAAGCCAAATACTTAAATAGTCCAGATACTCCCATTTTCAGCAAATCTGCCGTGCTTTATGGGCTGGATAAAGCGAAAGAATCAATTCGCAAAAATGATTTTTCTGTTTTGGTGGAAGGCCAGATGGATTTAATATTATCGCATCAAGC
>CAYZGS010000046.1:788-5311 GCA_964478145.1 uncultured Candidatus Saccharibacteria bacterium
TCTTTCGGATTCCACCATGGCCAAAGAAAATGCTGTTTCTAATTTGGAGCTTGTCCGCCGTCTTTCAAACAATATAGTGCTGGCCTTTGACGCCGATCGCGCCGGTTTCAACGCCTCTAACCGGGCCGCCAAAATAGCTTTGTCTTTGGGTATGGACGTGAAAGTTGTTTCTATGCCAGAAGGCATTGATCCGGCAGACTTGATTTCTAAAAGCGGTTCCTCTGCTTGGCGCCAGGTAATAAAAGATTCAAAGCATATCATAGAATTTCTTTTAGACAAAGCTTTAAAAAGCGTTGAGGATGAACGCAAGATTGGCAGGGAAATAAAAGAAAAAATATTGCCCTATGTGGATGCCCTAGAGAGTTCAATTGAAAAAACCTACTTTTTGAAAAAAATAAGCGACATGTCTTCCATACCTGTCTCCGCTTTGAAAGACGATCTGGAAAAAATAAAAAAGGATTTAGCATACGAAAGAAAAGAGACAGAGGAAACAAAAGAAACCGAGGATAAGTTGTTTAGAAAAGATTATATTGAACGCAGGTTGCTGGGCATTGTTCTTTGGCAAGGGAGCCTAGCAGATGGGAAAAAGCCGGGTATTGATGTCTCCAAAATAATGGCAGAAATGGCAGATGTCTTGAATATAGAGGAAGATAAATTACTGGATAAATTTAAAGAGGAGAAAGAAGATTTGATTTTTGAAGCGGAAGTTTTTTATGATGGAAAGGTGGATTTAGAAAAAGACGCGAAAGAATTGCTTGATAATTTTAGAGAGGAGCATTTTAGGGAAGAATTGGGACGTAAAATGAAAGAACTGCGTATGGCTGAGGAAAAGAAAGATTATGAAAAGTCGTCTCTGATTTTGCAGGAATGTCAAATTATAAATAACAAAATACAAGACATTAAAAACGGTCGTTTTAAAAAATATAGTTGATACAGCGCTTTGACTTCGCTCGGACATTATATAAATAAATAAACTTATATATGCTCTTCGCTAGTTAAAATAAAAATAAATGATTAAAAAAACAAAAAACAAAAAATCAAATAAATTAAGGTATTCCAGAAAATCAAAAGTCATATCCAAAGTGTTTAGGAGAAAAAGTTTAACCAGGAAAACCAAGAAAAAGATTATAAAGAAAACACGCAAAACAGCAAGAACAAAAACTGCTAAAAAAATAATTACGGCCCAAAAAAAGAATGAGGCACTCCTGCACCTTTCCGATGAATTGATAGAGAAAGGGCGCCGCAGAGGCTTTATAACTTATGACGAAATATTAAAAACTTTTCCCGATGTGGAAAATAACATTTTGTTTTTGGACGAGCTTTATGAGAAACTCACCATTGCCGGCATAGATGTATTGGAAAGTGGAAATTTACTCAACCTTGACGCGGATATGAGCGAAAAGGATTTTGAAAAATCCGCCACCCATGACTCAATTCAGATGTATTTGAAAGAAATAGGGCAATACACTCTCATCCATGCCAGCGACGAAAAGGAGCTTGCCAAACGCATAGAGCTTGGCGATCCGGAAGCGAAGAATCTGTTGGCTAGGGCAAATTTGCGCTTGGTTGTTTCAATCGCCAAAAAATATGTCGGAAGAAGCGCCAACTTGACCCTGCTTGATTTGATTCAAGAAGGAAATTTAGGCTTGTTCAAGGCGGTTGAAAAATTTGACTGGACTAAAGGATATAAATTTTCCACTTATGCCACTTGGTGGATTCGCCAGTCTATTACCCGCGCCCTAGCCGACCAAAGCAGAACTATCCGCATACCGGTTCACATGGTAGAAACTATTTCCAAATATAAGCAAACATATAGAAGGCTTAGTCAGGATTTGGGACGAGAGCCATTGGCGGAAGAAATTGCCACAGAAATGGGCATTCCGGTTGAAAAAATTCACACTATTGAGAGTATCAGCCAGGAAACGATTTCTCTTGAACAGCCTGTTGGCGACAATGACGATAAATCAACTCTTGAGAATTTTATTCCGGATGACAAAATTTTACGTCCGGATCAAGAGTCGTCCCGAAGAATTTTGTCCGACCAAATTCGCGAAGTTCTGAATGAACTTAATCCCAAGGAACGCAAGATACTTGAAATGCGCTATGGATTGGTTGACGGTATCCAGCATACCCTTGAACGGGTGGGGGAAGAGTTCGGCGTTACCCGGGAACGGATTCGTCAGATAGAAGCTAAAGTGCACGAAAAACTTCGCCAGCATGAAAAAATTACCCGTTTAAAAAATTATTTTGATTAAAAAAGTAAAATAATGCTTTTTCACAGTTCGCACTCCAACCTGAATGTGATAAATGAATCTAATATTGCGCATGGCGAAAAAAGTATTATTTTACTTTTTAAATGTGCTATAATTACCTAGTATTATTTAAATCCACTTAAATCGTCGTTTAGGTGGATACATTATAAGTTAACTTTATTAATATTTATGTGCAAAGATTGTTGTAAAAAAGGCGGTTGTACTGTGGCCTTGATTGTCAAGATCCTGGTAATTATTGGAGGAGTGAACTGGGGTCTGGTAGGTTTGGGCATGCTTTTAGACAGCATGGGAAACTGGAATGTTGTTAATATGATTCTAGGTTCCATTCCAACGCTTGAAGCGGTAATTTACGTGCTTGTGGGTATTTCTGCAGTGATGTTGATTTTTGGTTGCAAGTGCGGCAAATGCATAAACGGTGTTTGTGTTCCGAATACAAACGCAAGCAAAACAGAGGGAAGTGCCCAATAAATTCAGGTGTTTTAATCCGGCCTTGCCTTTTTAGAAAAGCTGAATTGCTTTTTGTCCTTTAAGTGTTATGATTACCCATATCATAATATGGTTTCAATTTCAAACGTAATATTTTATGTTCTGACTTTCTTGTCTGTCTATGTGCAGGTGTTTTTTTTAATAACCTTCATTGAAAACAGAAAAAAAATAATTATAAGAAGCGGAAACATTAAACTTGCCAGGTATCCCAAAGTAACTGTCATTATTCCTTGCTGGGATGAAGAAAAAACAATTTACAGAACTGTGCGTTCGTTGCTGGACCTGAATTATCCCAAGGATAAAGTTCAAATTTTCTTAGTAGATGACGGATCTACCGATGGCACTTGGAGTACCATTCTAAAATTCTCCAAATATCCGAATGTAAAAATTTTTCATAAGGAGAATGGAGGCAAGTATACCGCCCTTAATTTGGGTCTGAAGCACGTTCAGACCGATTTTTTGGGTTGTCTTGATGCCGATTCCGTAGTGCATCCCGAATCCCTTGTTCGCATTATGAGCTATTTTGAGAAAGATTCCGATACCATGGCGGTAGCTCCGTCCATCATATCTTTTGGTTCTAAAAATATTATCCAAGGTGCTCAGAAAACTGAATATGATATGTCTGTTTATATTAAAAAAATGCTTGGTTTTCTGGGAGGCATTCATGTGACCCCCGGTCCGCTGACTATTTTTCGCAAGAAAGTGTTTGACGACTTGGGTCCTTATCAACACGCTCACAATACGGAAGATATGGAAATTGCCTACAGGATGCAAAAAAATCATTATAAAATAGAACAGTGCAATGATGCCTATGTTTATACCAGTACCCCGTCAACCATTATGAAGCTTTATAAACAAAGATTGCGTTGGATTTATGGCTTCATAAATAACACCATTAATTATCGGCATTTGATTTTCAGGAAAAGATACGGTGATTTTTCCTTTTTTACTTTGCCTTCGTGTATTATTTCTCTTTTGGCTGTGGGTTATCTCTTTGCCAAGATAATTTACGATTTAAGCGATTTTTTATATTCAAGAATTTTACAAGTTAAAACCATAGGTTTTCATTTTACCGACAAGGCGAATTTTCTTGATCCTTTTTTTATAAATACCGAATCTTTGTCTTTCGTCGTTATTATTTTGTTTTCTTTGATTATCTTGTCAATAATTTTGGGGCGAAGGATGGTGGAAGGGAAATGGGCTCTTTCCTGGAATATGATTTATTTCCTTTCAATTTTTAGCATCGTTGGCCCACTTTGGCTTTTAAAGGCGATTTATAATACCATTTTATCCAGAAAACCGGATTGGAGATAATCATTATCAAATAATTTATGATTGACTGGAAAAAATATCTAATTGTTTTTTTGTTCACCGTCGGACTTTTTCTGAGCGCCAGTTATATCAGCAATTATTTTGGCAATAAAAAAATTGACCAGTTGAAGCTGATTCAAGATAAAATATCTATTGACATTCTTTCTTCTGAGACTCAATTTTCTTTGCTTTCGGAACTTTCTTGCAAGAATATATCCGATTCCGCGCTTTCAGGCGAACTGGGGGAGCTTGGCCGCAAGCTGGAATGGGGGCAGGAAAATCTCGGCATGACGGATACGGTTTCATATCTGAAAAAATATTATTCTTTGCTTGAAATTAAGGATTATCTTTTGACGAAAAAGATTTCCGAGCGTTGTAAAACAAAATCCGCTTTTATCCTCTATCTTTACACCACCGCTGAAAATTGCAGCGAATGCGAAAGGGAAGGATTAG
>CAYZGS010000047.1:0-4218 GCA_964478145.1 uncultured Candidatus Saccharibacteria bacterium
ATTTTTACTATTAATCTTACCGGAAAATGTGTCTTAAATTTGGGGTACCTGTCATCAAGCCACCACGCGCTCCGCGCGTGCCACATCATTTGTTTTGAAAGTAAGTGCGAGCTTGGTACAATAGAGACACCTTCGGCCATAGCCTATGAGGCATGCCCCTGTAGTTCAATGGATAGAACTGCGGACTTCTAAGCCGTCGATGTAGGTTCGATTCCTACCAGGGGCACAAAGCGAGGTGGGGTCGCGACCGAGGTGAGTGGCGGCGAGCCGAGAGTTGTGACCAAATATTTATGAGAATCAAAATTCTATACGAAGATAAATATATTCTAGCCATAGACAAGCCTTCGGGTATTTCCGTGCATCATGATGGAAGAAGTAAGGAAAAAACTATTACTGATTGGGTCTTGAAAAATTATCCAAAGTTAAAAGGCGTAGGGGAGCCTATTAAAATATCAAAGACTTCGGAAGAAGCTCAAAATTCTTCCTCCTCCTCCCTTCCGCGAGTACGCGGTGGGACCCTCGGAGATAAAAATTTTGAGCTTCTTTCTCGTCCCGGTATCGTGCATCGGCTGGATAAGGAGACTTCAGGAGTTTTGATAATCGTAAAAAACAAAAAAGCTTTTGCCTATTTTAAGAAACAGTTTATGGAAAGAAGAATAAAAAAAACTTATGTTGCCATTGTCTCCGGCTGGGTCAATCCGCCAGCTGGCGGAGACCATGGAATCGTAAACAAGCCCATTGGCAGAAGCCCGTCCGATTTTCGCCGCCGGCTCGCCGGGAGGGGAGCGAGAGGAGAGCTTCGCGAAGCGATTACCGAATATAAAGTCCTGAAACGTTTTACCGCTCCGGCTGAACATAAAACAGAGAGTTCTGAAAATTTCCACTCCTGCGCCCTTCCCCGAGTACGAGGCGGGACCCTCGGAGATGTAAATTTTCAGAACTCTCCCCTTAATAAATTTTCTTATCTTGAAATTCATCCCAAAACCGGACGCACACACCAGATACGTGTGCATATGAAATATTTAAATCATCCAATAGTTTGCGATTCACTATATGCTCCTAACAATCCATGTCCGAAAAATATAAACAGATTAGCCCTTCACGCAAAATCCATAGAATTTGAAAACCCAAAAGGTAAAATAATAAAAATAGAATCTCCCTTGCCTAATTTTTTGAAAATATAATTATATAGTTGTAGTTTTAAAGCGGTAGCGTGAAAATTACAACTATAATATATTTAATTGATTGCATAGATTTGCATATTTTTATATACTTTTATAATGCAAGCAGAAACCAAAATACATTCAACAAGTCCTTCGACCATGAGCTCAGGGCCGAATGGATCAGTATCTGTGACCTGCCAGAATTGCAAGAAAGACTTCACGATTGAGTCAGAAGATTTTAATTTTTACGAAAAAATAAAAGTTCCTCCGCCGACGTGGTGCCCAGAATGCCGTTTACAAAGGAGACTTGCTTGGCGTAACGAGAAAGGTCTTCATTATCGAGAATGTGATTTGTGTAAAAAGAAGATTATTGCTATTTATAATGAAGATCTTAAAAACATTGTATATTGCGAAGATTGCTGGTGGGGCGATGAGTGGGAGGCAGGAGATTATGCTATGGAGATAGATTTTTCAAAACCTTTTTTGAATCAGCTTTTTGAGCTTTTTCATAAAGTTCCAGCGAATAACCTTTTTGCCATCGGCAATACTATGGTCAATTCTCAATATTGCAATATGGCGAATGACATGAAAAATTGTTATTTACTACATGATGGAACTTTTAATGAGAATGTGTCTTACGGAAGCGGAGTTTTTTATACCAAAGATTCCCAAGATATTACCATGACCAGGAAAGGTGAACTTTGTTATGAAACGGTAACTTGTATCAATTGCTATCAAACTACTTTTTCCCAGCAATGTGAAGATTGCATAGACGTGCATTTTTCTTTCGGCCTTCGGGGATGTAATAATTGTCTGGGCTGTGTAAACTTACATAGAAAAAGTTATTGTATTTTTAACAAACAATATTCTAAGGAAGATTATGAAGAGAAAAAGTTAAAATCTTTTAAATTGGATTCGCGCAAAAACATTATCTCAATAAGAGACAAAGCAAGAGAATTTTGGGAAAAATTTCCAAAGAAATATTATTTCGGAGTTCAAAATGTCAATGTAACCGGAGATTATCTGGAACATTCCAAAAACTCCAAAACGTGTTTTGGCTGTGCTAATTTAGAGGATTCAAAATATTGCTCCTTTGTTTCTAATGGACCAGTAAAAACCACTTATGATTTTACTCATTATGGAGACAACATTGAACTTATTAACGAATGTTTGCAATGCGGAAACGGCATTTATAATATCAAATATAGTTGGGGTGTATGGAGCAATTCCAGGAATGTAACTTACAGTATTAGAGTTGTCGGAGGAGAAGATAATTTTGGCTGTGTCGGGCTCAAGAAAAAACAATATTGTATTTTAAACAAACAATATACTCGTGAAGAGTATGAAAAACTTATGCCTAAGGTTATTGAACATATGAACAATATGCCATATATTGATAAAAAAGGCAGAATATACAAATATGGAGAATTTTTTCCTCTAGAATTTTCTCCTTTTGGTTATAACGAGACTACCGCGCAAGAATATTTTTCTCTAAGTAAAGAGCAAGCCTTAGCTGGTGGGTATAACTGGAGGGAATCTAAAAAAAGAGATTATAAAATCACAAAAAATCAAGAAGATCTTCCCGATAGTATTAATGAAATTGATGACTCAATTTTAAATGAAGTGATTGCTTGTGAGCATAAGGGTAAATGTGAAGAAGATTGCATAACTGCTTTTAAAATTCTTTCTGAGGATCTGCAGTTTTACAAAAGAATGAATTTACCCTTGCCGAGATTGTGTTCTAATTGTAGACGGTTTCAGAGAGTAAAACAGAGAAATCCATTAAAGCTTTGGCATAGGTCTTGTATGTGTGATATGGAATCCCACGGACACGAAGGAAAATGCCCGAATGAATTTGAAACTTCCTATGCGCCGGACAGGCCGGAAATAATTTACTGCGAGGGTTGTTATAATAAAGAGGTATATTAAAGTAGAAAGTTTATAAAGTTCCTAAAGTTGTAAAGTGCTTTTATGGAATATAGAGAAGAGAAAAAAGTTTGTCAAAATTGCAAAAAAGACTTTATTATTGAGCCTGATGACTTTGGGTTTTATGAAAAAATGGAAGTCCCTCCACCTACTTGGTGTCCTCATTGTAGATTTATACGCAAGATGACATTTAACAATGAGCGTTCGCTTTATAAGAGAAATTGTGATTATTGCAACAAATCCATAATATCTATGTATCACCCAGATACAACAATACTTGTTTGGTGTGTTAAATGTTATTTGAGTGATATTTGGGATGCCCGTGATTATGCAAAAAAATATGACTTTTCAAAAACTTTCTTTGAACAATTTAAAGAGTTGAAATATAGTGTTCCACATAGGACACTTGATCAGAATGAAAGAAATGGAGAAGGTTGTGAGTATTCGAATTATTGCTTTACTAGTAAGAATGTATATTTATCTTTTAATATTATCAAGTCTGAAAACATTAAATATTCCAGCCACGTTCTTCGAAATAATAAAAATTGTGTGGATTCCTTAATCATCAAAGACAATGATAGGGGGTATGAACTAGTACAAGCTATTCAAAATTATAATTCTTCTTTTTTGGTTGAGAGCGACCAGTGTATTGAATCGCATTTTCTTTATGATTGTTCAAACTGCGTTAATTGTTGTCTATCATCAAATCTACGAAATAAAAATAATGTTTTTAAAAATAAACAATTATCGAAAGAAGAATACACAAAAGCCATTGATGCCCTCCATCTTGAAACGTATTCTGGACAAATGAAAACTAAAGAAGAATTTGCCCAAATAGCCCAAAAAGCCATTCATAGATATGCACATATAAAAAACTCAGTTAACGCGGTGGGAGATTTTATAGAAAATTCAAAGAATGTCTATAATTGTTATGGTCTTGTAGATGCTGAGAATGTAAAGAATGTTTTTTTTGGTGTGAATACTATAAGAGATTCGCAAGATGTTATATTTTCAGGTGTATCAGAAGAGTGTTATGAATTTACTAATGGCGGGAGAGGGGCTAGTAGAGTAGTTTTGTCACTTAGTTGTGGAGGAGGAAGTAAAAATTTATTTTATTGTGATAGTTGTA
>CAYZGS010000047.1:4228-5247 GCA_964478145.1 uncultured Candidatus Saccharibacteria bacterium
GTGTGTGGGTTTAAGTAAAAAACAATATTGTATTTTTAATACGCAATACTCTAAGAAAGAATACACTGAATTAATAGAAAAAATAAAAAAACATATGAATGATATGCCTTATTTTGATAAAATTGGTCGCAAGTATGTTTTTGGTGAATGCTTCCCAACAGAACTTTCTCCTTTTACTTATAATGAATCTGAGGCTTTTGAGGAACAACCTCTTTCGGAAGATGAAATAATTTCTCTAGGGTACAGATGGAGAGATGCGGAATCGAAATCTTACGTTTCAACAATAAAAACGAAGATGCTTCCAGATAGTATCAACGAAGTAGAAGACACTATTTGTAACGAAGTAATAGAATGCCCAAACAAAGGAAAGATAGAGACACGATGTATTTCGGCTTTCAAAATTTTACCTGATGAGTTATCATTTTATAGACAAATGAATTTACCGATTCCAAGATATTGTCCTAATTGTAGATATCATCAGCGCTTAGTTTGGAAAAATCCTTTCCATTTTTACAAACGACAATGTATGTGTAAGTTATCAAATCACAACCATCAAGGAAAATGTCTCAACGAATTTGAAACAATGTATTCTCCTGATCGCTCAGAAACTATTTATTGTAAACAATGTTATCAACAAGAAGTATCTTAGCCACTTTACTTAACTAAAGTAGATAAAAAATGGAATATCAAAATGAAAAGAAAATCTGCCAAAACTGTAAAAAGGATTTTGTAATTGAGCCAGAAGATTTTAGGTTTTATGAAAAAATCAAAGTGCCACCGCCCTCGTGGTGTCCAGAATGCCGGATGATAAGACGTTTTTCTTTTCAAAATACGTGGAATTTATATTGGAGAATTTGTGATAAATGTAAAAACAAAACGCTCTCAATGTTTTCACCTAAAGATAGTTCAATAATTTATTGTCAAAAATGTTGGTGGAATGATAGTTGGGATGGTACAGAATACGCGATGGATTATGATTCAAAACGTCCTTTTTTAGATCAATTAAAAGAACTTTTTCA
>CAYZGS010000048.1:0-5238 GCA_964478145.1 uncultured Candidatus Saccharibacteria bacterium
AAGAAATTGATGACGGAGGTATAATCGTGCCACTACCGCCAGTTCCTAGTACTTCTTGTCCCATTCCTGCGAATCCAAATGCTGTTATTGACTGGAAGGAAACAATTATTTGTTTACAAAATAGGATTGATGGATTAGATAAAAGAGTGAGAGCCCTAGAATCAGGAACAAAGCCCGGTAATGTATGTCCTGTGGGTTGCGTATGTTCCGGAGAATTTACGATGTGTGCTTCAGTCCAAGAAACAAAAACAATTCAAAGTTTCTTGAAAGAAGAAGGGTCATTTACTTATCCGATCGCCACCGGTTTTTATGGAACAATTACCAAAGAAGCGGTGAGAAAATTCCAGGTAAAACAAGGACTTACTGCCACAGGTTTAGTTGACAAAGCTACTCTTGAAAAGATGAAATCTTTAGCTCCCACCATAGCCCCGTCTGCAAGTTCTTCTATGCAAGGAGTTTCAATTCCTTAAACAACAAAATAAACATTTGGGCCGGCAAAAACTCTCTTTCAAGAGAGTTTTTGTGTTATAATTGTCTTAATGTCTTTATTAACTGACAAAAAAATTTTAGAACTAGAAAAAAAAGCGAACGATATCCGCCAAAGTATTATTGAAATGCTGGTAGAAGCGAAAAGCGGGCATACAGCCGGACCGCTTGGCATGGCAGATATCTTCACTCTTTTTTATTTTCATATTTTAAAACATGATCCTAGAAATCCGTTTTGGGAAGAACGAGACAGATTGATACTTTCTAACGGTCATATTTGTCCGGTGTTTTACGCTGCTATGGCGCACTCTGGATATTTTCCGATTGAAGAATTAAAAACTCTCCGTAAATTCGGATCTCGTTTACAGGGGCATCCGCATCGGGAATATATGCCTTGGCTGGAGAACTCTTCCGGTCCATTAGGCGCCGGACTTTCGCAGGCGGTAGGTATGGCCTTGGCAGACAGAATGGACAAAAAAGACAAAGATCGGTTTATTTATTGCTTTATGTCTGATGGCGAACTGGACGAAGGAAATTCCTGGGAGGCGATAATGCTAGCCGGAAAAAATAAGCTGAGAAATTTAATTGCGGTAGTGGACAGGAACAACATCCAAATAGACGGTTATACCGAAAACGTAATGCCGTTGGAACCATTGGTAGAAAAATGGCGGGCTTTCAACTGGCATGTGATAGAGGTTTCAGGGCATGATTTTAAGGCATTGAATGAATCAGTGGAAGAAGCCCAGGGGATATTTGAAAAACCTACTGTGATTATTGCGCACACCATTCCCGGCAAAGGAGTAAAAGAATTTGAGAGAGATTATAAATGGCACGGCATAGCGCCAAGCAAAAAACAGGGCGAGATGGCTTTGAAAGAATTGCGAGAATAATTTATGCTAAATTCAAATTTAAAATTAAATCCTAAAATTTTTAACGATGGTGTTGAACAAGTGCCGATACGAAAAGGCTTCGGAGAAGGATTAGTGCTGGCGGGAGAAGAAAATAAAAATGTTGTAGCGCTTTGCGCCGATTTGACGGAGTCAACCCAGATGCACCTGTTTAAAGATAAATTTCCGGAAAGATTTATAGAAATAGGCGTAGCTGAACAAAATCTGGTAACTGTTTCTTCCGGTATGGCGGCTATGGGCAAGATTCCTTTTTGTTCATCTTATGCTATGTTTTCTCCCGGCAGAAATTGGGAGCAAATAAGGACAACTATAGCCTATAATAACCGGTCGGTGAAAATAGCAGGTTCGCACGCTGGTATTTCAGTCGGAGCCGATGGAGGCACTCATCAAGCTTTGGAAGATATTGCCCTGATGAGAGTGATGCCGAACATGGATGTTATTTCTCCTTGCGATGCCATAGAAGCGAAAAAAGCCACTGTTGCTTTGGCTAAAACCGGGAAACCGGCATATCTGCGCTTGGCCCGTGAAAAAACGCCGATTATAACCACGGAAGAAACTCCATACAAGATAGGCAAAGCGGAAGTTTATTGGGTGCCGGATGTGGGGCTTGCCCAAGTGGGCATCATAGTAACAGGAAGTCTCACTTACAGAGCTATTGTCGCAGCTAAAGAGTTAGAAGCGAAAGGAATAAAAATAAAAGTTATGAATCTGTCCTCTATCGCACCGATTGATATGGAAGCAGTAGTGGCTCTGGCCAAAGAGACAAAAGCTATAGTGACAGTGGAAGAACACCAAATAAGAGGTGGAATGGGTTCCGCCGTGGCTGAAGTTTTATCTCAAAATTATCCTACCCCAATTGAGTTTATTGGTATTCAAAATCTATTTGGTCAGTCTGGAACACCCGATGAATTGATAGAGCATTATGGTATAGGGGTAGAAGGAATCAAAAAAGCAGTGGAGAAAGTATTGAAAAGAAAAATCAGCTAAGCTAAATTATTTTTTTCAATATATTCTTCTAATTCTTTTTCTAGTCTTTCTAATTCTTTTTTTGCTTCTGCAATTTTTTCTGACATTTCTTCTACTATTTCCATTTTTTTTGCCATACCTACCTCTTCATGAGTTCCAGTTGTATTTGGTTTTCCTTCTTTATTAAATTCTCCTATTACCATAATTTTAATTTATTTTTTTAACCTTATAACTCTCCGGCGCGACCTTTAAATATTCTTCTAATTTTTCACGATTAAGCAATCCTGCTTGCGCTCCGATATATTGGACTACTGACATTGAATTCACCGGCCCCCAAGAGAAGGCTTCAAGAGGAGATTTTCCTAGCGCAAGCGCTGCAGTAAATGTTGAAGAAAAAGCGTCTCCCGCGCCCGTGCGTTCCAACGGCGGGGCGATATCCGGATAGATAGGATTATGCCATAATTCTCCGTTTAAATAAAGGTAAGCGCCGTTTGGACCATCACTGATAACAACCATTTTGGGTCCCAAGGCGGCGATGCCTTTTGTCAAGGCCAAGACATCTTTATTCTCGCCTGTATTCTCTTTTGTTAGAATTCTCTCGGCCTCTTCAAGGTTGCAGAAAAAAATCTCGGTTCTGGCATAGATTTCTTTTAAATTGTCCACACCAAATTTTATTTGAAAGGTGCCAGGCTGAAAAGCTAATTTCACGTTTTCGTGTCTTTTCAGATAATCTACTATTTCACCATGAAAAGCTAGAGAATCTTCTCCCATTGAACTTAAATAAATCCAGTCCGGGGAATGATATTCTTTTGATTCTTTTGTATTTGTCCATTCGCGTTCGTATTTTTGATGCTTTATTAAAATAGTGCGGTCAATGTCATACCAAAGAACATAGTGATAATTTGTAAGCTTGTTCTTTTCTATTTTGACAAAGGCCGTGTCAATTTTTTCTTTTTCCAGTATCGCCAAACAATCTTTGCCATTTTGGTCGTTGCCGATATTAGTCATCAGAGCGGCTCGAAGCCCGAGTCGCGCGGCGCAAACAGCGGCATTCGGACTGTTGCCGACAGCTGGAATTACATTCAACGATTCATAAGGCACTTTATCTCCGAAACGCAAGCATAATTCGCAGGTCTCCGTATCTATTTTACAATGCACGTGAGCGTCTTTTATTTTAATAAAAGCATCCACTACTATGTCCCCGATTGCCAGGAAATCTATTTTTTTCATCCCATTAAAAAATTAATTATAATGCTTATTCTGATGTTAATCCTCCCGTTGATTTTTTAACGGGACAAGTGCTATGATTATAGCACATTTTTTTTAAAATATAAAAACAATAGTTATGTCTAAAAAAACAATTTTAGTTTCGTTGGGGTTTGCTTTTTTATTTTCATTTAATTTGGCGCGGGCGGGTGTGATTATAAATGAAGTTCAGTTGAGTCCCACCGAAGAAAGATTCATAGAGCTTTACAATCCAGGTGGTTCAAGTGTTGAGTTGACAGGTTGGTACATTCAAAGGAAAACCGAAACAGGCAGCACTTTTGGCTCTTTGGTATCAAAAACTTATTTTGAAAATAAGGCGATAAATGCCGATGATTATTTCTTGATTTCCCACGACTCTATTCCGAATGCCGATATTGTTTTGGGCAGCCTGACTCTGACGGAATCAAACATGATTCAATTGAAAAATTCAAATCAGGAAATAGTCGACAAAATCGGTTGGGGAGAGGCAAGCGACTGCGAAGGGGCTTGCGCGCCAAATCCGGCTACCGGCAAGAGTATCCAAAAAATGGATGATGATTGGATTGTCTCTGCTTCTACCCCGGGCGAGGAAAATCAAGTTTCAGGAGATGAGGAAGAAAACAATAATGATGATGAAAGCAATAATGAAAGCGAAGAAACAACAGCTGAAACGAAAAAAGCCGAAACGCCTTTGGCAAACAAAACAAAAATTACCGCCCAAATGCCAGCCTTTGCAGGATTGCCCGTTCAATTCAAAATAAGCAATACAGTTTCCGGTAAATCTTGCGGCAAATATTCTTTGAATTTTGGAGACGGGAATTCTTTGGAGACACAAAAAATATTTTCCATTCCGGAAAAATTCACGCATATTTACTACTATCCGGGAGAATACATCGTTACTGTAGAATGTTATAAAAGTTATCTTTCTTCAGAACCGGATGCCTCCGATAAAATGACAATCAAAGTTGTTTTATCGGAGGTAGTAATATCAAAAACAGGCGATGTGAAAGATTTTTTTGTAGAAATTTCCAATAATGCCCCTTATGAAGCTGATATCTCCAGCTGGGTTCTCTCAAGCTATCAAAATAAATTTATTTTTCCCAAAAACACTATTCTTAAATCAAAAAATAAAATAATTATATCTCCCAAGACTACGAATTTTTCTATTTTAGACAAAGATACCTTAAGTTTAGTAAATTCGGAGGGAGAAACGATGTCTGACTTTTTGTCTTCTCAAAAACAAACCGGAGTTTCAACTAAAAATTCTATTGTAAATTCTACGGCGGTGAAACCGCCACTTGGCGGTTTCACCGCCAATCCAGAAAACGAACAAGTTCCAGTTGATAATTTAGGCGCAACAGCCGTAAAAAGCGACTCAGATACGGAAAACAATATGATGTATGGAATTGGCCTGTTTGCTTTTCTTGGACTTAGCGCAGGCGCGACTTATTTTATACGTGTTAGAAATAGAGGCACTTCACAAGAAAAAGCAGGAGATGATTTTGAAATTATTGATGAATAATTTTTATACTATAATACGGGTTTAAAGCTAATAGGAAGTTAATCTAGTTATTAACAATGTTTAGTTAACCTTCAAGGGTGACACTGTGGATAAATAATAATTAAGTTTCTC
>CAYZGS010000049.1:0-5114 GCA_964478145.1 uncultured Candidatus Saccharibacteria bacterium
CCCAGCCAGTAAAATTTTTTAATAAAAATACGAATTCCGCTTGACAGTCATGTTATAATGAAATGATGATAAGGAAATTTGATAGTCTGGCATCGCAAGCTGTTGTTCAAAAAACAGAAAAGGCGCTTGCAGAGCGCGGGTTTTTGCCGGAGATCATAGCCACTGGCGCTCTGGCACTGGAAAAAATAAAAGAACTAATTCCAGCTGGAGCTTCGGTAATGAACGGCGCATCCCGCACTTTAGAAGAGATCGGATTCGTGGAATATTTCAAAGAAAGCAGGCATCATTGGAATAATCTCCATAAAATAATTCTTGAAGAAAAAGATCCGGAAAAACAATCACAGTTGCGCAAGCAGTCGGCGCTTTCAGACTATTATCTCGGTAGCGCGCACGCTTTGTCGGAAACAGGAGAATTGGTAATCGCCTCAAATTCCGGCAGTCAATTGCCGCATCTTGCCTTTACTTCACCAAATATTATTTTGGTAGTCGGAGCCCAAAAGATAACATCAACTTTAGAGGAGGCGATTCAACGCTTGAAGGAATACGTGTTCCCTCTGGAAGACGCCCGGATGAAAAGCGTCGGCATGGGTGGGAGCTTTATTTCCAAACTGTTAATCTTAAACCACGAACCGTCATTTATGGGCAGAAAAGTGCATATTCTTTTGGTGAAAGAAAAACTAGGATTTTAGTTTTTGTTTTTTATACAAGCTTTTAGAAAAGCGGTGAAAAGCGGGTGCGGATGAAGCGGCCTGGATTTAAATTCCGGGTGAAATTGAGCGCCCAGATAGAACGGATGTTCGCTCTTTGGCAGTTCGGCTATCTCCATTAAAACTCCGTCGGGAGATCTGCCCGAAAATACCAGCCCCGCTTTTTCCAGCTGAGCGACATATTTCGGATTTACTTCGTAGCGATGGCGATGGCGTTCAGAAATTTTAGAGGCTTGACTTCCCTTCCCCAAGACCCCGGCAGACAAGTACGCCCCGAAGGCGACGGTATCTTTGACCAACAGGCAACGATAAACGCCCAGGCGCATACTTGCTCCGTAATTCTTGTTTTTGATTTTATCAACTTGGTCAGCCATGGTAGCGATAACAGGGTGCGAAGTGTCCAAATTCATTTCTGTTGAATCGGCATCTTTGAACTTCAAAACATTGCGAGCGTAAGAAATGGTCAGGATTTGCATCCCTAAGCACAAACCGAAATATGGAATCTTTTTTCTGCGGGCGTAATCCGCCGCCAAAATCATGCCTTCAATGCCCCTCCTGCCAAATCCGCCTGGAATAATAATGCCGTCCAAATTATCAAGTTCACTTAATAATTTTTTATCATTTTCGTATTTTTCAGAGTCAAGCCAAAGAATATTCGGTTTCAAATTTAGAGCCCAAGCCGCGTGATGAACGGATTCAATTACCGAAATGTAGGTATCTTTAACGGATTTAAAATTGAAATACTTTCCGACAATGCCGACGCAGACTTCTTTTTTTATTTTCGGAATTCTGTTGGCTAATTTTACCCACTCAATCAGATCTTTGTGGCGGGATGGCAAACCCATAACCCTAAGCAAGGTAACGCCGAGATTGTCCTTCTCAAAATTAACCGGAACATCATAGATAGAATAAACATCCGGGGCGGAGATTATTCTTTCTATAGGCAAACTGCATACATTACTGATGGTCCTTTTAATATCGGCGGTGGCTGGGCGATTGGACCGGCAAATGACGAAGTCCGGGTTCAGACCGACTGAATAAAGATCAGTAATAGCATGCTGGGTCGGCTTTGATTTTTGTTCCCCCAACAACTTCGGGGTCGGCAGATAACTCACTAAAACTAGAAAAACATCGGAGGGATTCTTGGCTTTCATCATTCTGGTGGCTTCTAAAAAAGGCAATAGCTGATATTCGCCGACCGTGCCTCCATATTCTATGATGGTAATTTCAGATTTATTCTTTTTTTGGCAAGCTTGTATGCGGCGGATTATTTCTTTGGGTATATCTGGATAAACCTCAACATCCTCCCCGCCGTATTCCAAATTGCGTTCGCGCCTGATTACTTCCGCGTAAATCTGGCCAGTGGTAATATAATCTTCTTTGGTGCAAACCTGATTGGTAAATCGTTCGTAGTTACCAAGATCTTGGTCAGCCTCAATGCCGTCTTCGCCAACAAAAACCTCCCCGTGCTCAGCAGGACGAATAGTGCCTGCGTCAATATTCACGTACATATCCGCTTTCAAGTTAGCCACACGATAACCGCGGGACTGTAAAATCTTGCCAAAGGAAGCGGCGGCCACTCCTTTCCCCACACTAGACATTACGCCCCCTACCACAAAAATATATTTAGTTTGCTTTCTTTTCATTTTTTATAAAAAATTTCTCTTGCTACTTGTTTAAATATTTTCTAATTGCCAAAAAACTGGAAATTATCCCCAAAAGAACGCCTGACAACAAAACAATCACCGAAATCTGAAATAAATTTGAAAAGTAGTAAGCATGCATATCAAACCCGAAGAAACTTTCCATATTGTTTCCAAGCCATGCGGTAATCGGCCAAAAAGCAATCAAGGTTATAACGGTGGCCAGCAATCCGTATATTGCTCCTTCAACCATAAAGGGCCCGCGAACCCGCATCTTGCTTGCTCCGACGAGGCGCATGATTCCTATCTCTTCCTTGGAGATAAAAATAGTCAATCTGATAGTATTAAAAGTTATTATTATGGAAATGGCTATTAAAATCAGAGTAACCAGAAAGCCCAACTTCTGCGCACCCGATATGATGGCATTCAACTTGTCTATAATCAGCTTGTTTTGATGATAGTTCACTTTGTCTATGATGGAAGCGGAACCTAAAGCTAGAGCATTATCTGATTTCATGAAATTGGCTATACTTTCGTATTGGGAAATTTCTTTCGCTTTTATATTCAGATAAGCGCCCAAGGGGTTGTCTTTTATTTCATCCAACGCCTGAATGGTCGGATAATCTTCCTTATGGCGTTCCCGGAAAAGTTCAAGCGCTTCTGTGTCGCTGACATAGGCGACCTCCCGCACTTCCGGCAGATTCTGAAGCGATTCTTTTAGAGACATTATTCTGTCTTCCGGAGCACCAACATTGAAATAAATTGTCACGTCCACTTTCTCTTTAATCTGGTCTAAAGAAAAGTGCAACACCACTTGCAACAAAATGATGGCAGTGATGACAAAAAGAGTAATGGTTACAACCAGCACGGCGGCCCAGGAAATAATTCCGCTTCTGGTAAAATTCACCAATCCCGCTTTTATAATTCTTTTTAGGTCCATCATAAAATTAGTTTTTAGGTTCTAGGTTCTAGCAACTAGTCACTAGCACCTGATACCTAATCATATAACATACTTTCCCTCTTTGTCATCCCTGATAATTTTTCCTTTTTCCATAGTTATCACCCTCTTCCCGACCGAATCCACCACCCCGCGATTATGGGTCGTCAGGACAACAGTAGTGCCCAAATCATTTATTTTTTTCAAAATCTGAACTATTTCATGGGTATTGATGGCATCCAAATTGCCGGTCGGCTCGTCGGCAATAATAAGCTCCGGCTGGTTTATGATGGCCCGCGCGATAGCCAGCCTCTGTTGCTCGCCCCCGGACATCTGGTGCGGAAAATGAAAAATTCTATTGCCTAAATCCACTAGCTCTAACACATGGGGAACATCGCTTTCTATTTCTTCGTTGGTTTTGCCGACGGCTTCCATGGCGAAAGCGATATTTTCATAAGCAGTCTTATTGGAAAGCAATTTAAAATCCTGAAACACTACTCCTATTCTCCTTCTGAGCTTGGTCAAATCATTGTTTTTCAATTTATGCACGTTTATTGATTCAAAAAAAACCGTGCCGGAAGTAGGAACATCGTCCGCCAAAATCATCTTGACCAGAGTGGTTTTCCCGGCCCCAGAGTGCCCCACCACCGAAACAAACTCTCCCGTCGCTACTGTGAGAGTCACGTCATCCAAGGCAACCGAATCTTTATTGTAAATTTTTGAAACATTATTAAAGTAAATCACTTCTTCATCTTATCATAAATTCTTTTTGCCACAAAATGAAAAACTAAAGCTCCGTGAAGGACTGTCCTTCACGGAGCTTTTCACGGACAAGCGCTAAAGATTCTTTTCCGCCTTAATAAACAAATCAAGGTCTCCCGCCAATACTTTGTCAATATTTGCGGTTTCAGCATTAGTGCGATGATCCTTGACCATTTTATAAGGATGCAAAACATAAGAACGGATTTGATTTCCCCACTCTATTTCTGTATTTTTAAGTTTCATACTTTCTTCTATGCTTTTTTTCTCTTCTCTGGCTTTCTTGAAAATTTTCGCTCGCAATATGGACATAGCCCGTTCACGATTCTGTTCTTGGGAACGTTCCCCGGTCGCATGAACCGAAATGCCGGTAGGCAGATGAATAATCCTGACAGCTGTCTCCCTTTTATTCACATTCTGTCCGCCCGGCCCGCCCGAACGGGAATATTCTATTTTCAAATCGCTCTCCGGAATCACAAAATCCCTCTCCTCCAGTTTTGAAAATTTCGGCAAGACTTCCACCAGAGAAAAAGAAGTGTGCCTTAGCTTTTGCGCGTTGAAGGGTGAAATGCGGACCAAGCGATGCACTCCGGATTCATTTTTCAGCGTGCCAAAAGGACCTTCTGCGGAGTTTGCGGAGGAATTGCCTCCGCGAGATATTTCAAAAGAAACATTTTTATACCCGTTATGCTCATTTTTATGTTCATAAATAAAAAAAACTTCCCAATTCTTTTTATCGGCATATTTGGCATACATACCCAAAAGCATCCGCGAAAAATCTTCCGCATCGTCTCCTCCCGCCCCGGAGATTATGCTGATGACGGCATTGCCCTTGTCATATTTGCCCAATCCTTCTCTTTTATCTTTCAGCTCGGCTATTTTTTTCAATATCGCCTGTGCCCTGTTTTTATCACCCCAAAAATCAACTCTTTGCGTTTCAGCTTCCAGCTTTTTTATTTCTTTTTCTAAATCATTGTTCATAAATCTAATAATAATAGTAATAATTCATAAAAATAAAAAATTTTAAGAGTCGTGGGTCCCCTGTCCTTATGACTCCGAGGGCGAAGG
>CAYZGS010000050.1:0-5112 GCA_964478145.1 uncultured Candidatus Saccharibacteria bacterium
TTTTTGTATGGCAAGAAATATTCAATTTGCGGAAGGAGAATATTATCATATTTACAATCGCGGTGTGGAAAAACGTAGGGTTTTCATGGATGAAAAAGATCATGAGCGTTTTGTTCGGCTTTTATATAGTGCAAACAGCACAGAATCGGTGCATTTAAGCAATTATCAAGGTTCCGCCTTGCTAGAAATACCTAGAGGAGAATCATTGGTTGATGTGGGCGCGTGGTGTTTGATGCCAAATCATTTTCACATTCTTTTAAAAGAAAAGCGGAAAGGAGGTCTATCTAAATATTTGCAAAAATTACTTACAGGTTACACAATGTATTTTAATACAAAATATCATCGTAAGGGAATTTTGTTTGAAGGTCCTTTTAATGCCAAACATTTGGATAACGATAATTATCTTAAATATCAGTATGCCTACATTCATTTGAACCCTCTTGGCATTATTGATAACGGTTGGAAGAAAAAAGAAATTTTTGATTTTTCTGCTGCAAAAAATTTTCTTTTTTATTATTCGTATTCAAGTTTTCAGGATTATCGTGGCATTCAGAGAGACATGGGAGTCATTTTAAATTCGAAAGCTTTTCCGGAATATTTTGAAACTTTCACTGACTTTGAAAGTATGATAGAAGAATGGATAAGGTAGAATTATCAAGGTTCCGCCTTGATAAAAGTTTTTTTGGGTGGCGGTATGATATACTTTAAAGTGTAAAATATGCAAATCAATGAAGAGCAGTTGAAGAAAGTTATTTTAGAATCCGGACTTATTTCCCGTCCGGAACTTTTAACTTTAACAGACAAGGCCAAGACAAAAAAGCAAAAGTTCGCAAATTTGTTGTTGTCCGAAGGAAAAATATCCGAAACTGATTTGAAAAGAATGGAAGCTTTTGTTCTGGAAATACCGTTTATCAGCTTGCTTGACAAGAAGATTGACTTTTCCGTTCTTTCTCTCATCCCTGAACCGATTGCCAGAAATCATAATATTATCGCTTACCAAAAAAGCGAAGCAGGTTTGGAAGTGGCTATGCTAGATGTGGATGACTTGCCGATGATTGACTTCATCAAAAAGCGTTCGGGCGAAAAAATTCTGCCCCGGCTGACCGATACCGCTTCCATCAAGTCTGCTCTGGTGCAATACAGAAAAAGTCTGCAGGCCGATTTTGACAATATCATCCAAAAAGAATCCATCTCGCTCAAGACTGTTTCCGCCAAAGATGGAGGGGAAGGAGAAAAATCGGAAGCGGAACTAAAAGCACTGGCTGAGGATTTGCCAGTCATCAAAATCGTTGACTCTTTAATTTTTCACGCTATCTTGCAAAATGCCTCCGATATTCACATTGAGCCGGCGGAGAGTGAACTGATTATCAGATACAGAATAGATGGCATCTTGCACGACGCGATGATTCTGGATAAAAGCGCAGCTCCGGGCATCACTACCCGCATTAAAGTATTGTCCAATCTAAAACTTGACGAAAAAAGATTACCCCAGGATGGAAGATTCAAGATAGATCAGAATGGGGAGAAAGTTTCCTTTCGTGTTTCCACTTTGCCTACTTTTTTTGGCGAAAAGACGGTGATAAGAATTTTAAAAGAAAATGCTCATGGATTCTCTTTGGACTCTCTCGGTTTTCACGGCGAGGGGTTGGAGCGCATCCATGATTCATTGAAACAAAAAATCGGGATGATTCTGGCCACTGGGCCTACCGGCTCCGGGAAAACAACCACTCTTTATACCATGCTGGAAATTTTAAATAGGCCGGAAGTCAATATCTCTACGGTAGAAGATCCGATTGAATACCAAATGCCCCGGGTGAATCAAACCCAAGTGAAACCGGAAATCGGACTTACTTTTGCCAACGGGCTCCGGTCCCTTCTCCGCCAAGACCCGGATATTATAATGGTGGGAGAAATTCGCGATGGCGAGACAGCCGGCTTGGCTATTAACGCTTCGCTTACCGGACATCTCGTTTTGTCAACTATCCATACCAACTCGGCCTCAGGAGCGATACCCAGATTGATAGATATGGGCGTTCTGCCGTTTTTGATAGTTTCCACCGTAAAAACGATTATCGCCCAAAGACTAGTGCGCAGGCTTGTCTCGGCTGAGGGGAAGTATTTTTTGTCCAAAGATGAATTGAAAAATTTAGCTAAACTGATTGATTTGGACAGAATGCTTCTGATTCTAAAAAATGAAAAAATTATCGGTCCGGCAGACACTTGGGATAAAGTTCCTTTTTATAAACCGGTGAAAAATAATGAATCTCCGGACGGATATTCAAATCGCATCGGCATCCACGAAGTGCTGAAAGTCACGGCTTCCATCAAAGAAATGATTATCCGTGGAAGTTCCCAAGACAAGATAGAAGCGCAGGCGAAAAAAGAAGGAATGATGACTATTTTGGAAGACGGTATTTTCCAGGCAGTTTTAGGGCGGACCAGCTTGGAGGAGGTATTCCGCGTTGTTTCGGAATAAATGAAAATCAATCATGCTTTTTACTTACAAAGCAAAATTGAAAAGCGGAGAAATTTTTGAAGGCACTATGGAAGCAACCGACCGCTTTTCTCTTTCTCGCGAACTGAAAGCCCGCGGGAATATCCCTGTTTCTATCGCCGAAAAAAAAATCGGCTCCATAGACGTATTGTCCGTATTTAAGGGCATTTTTTCAAAAGTGAAAACCGGAGAATTGGTTATTTTGACCAAAAATTTAAGCGGTATGCTCAAGGCCGGGCTCTCGCTTTATCGGGCTTTGTCGGTTTTGGAAAAACAGACAAAAAACCATCTCTTAGCCAAAATTTTGGTATCTTTAAGCGCTGAGATAAACGCCGGCGGAACTCTTTCTTCCGGACTGGCAAAATTCCCGAATGTTTTTTCAAAACTTTTCGTGTCTATGGCGCGGGCCGGCGAGGAGTCCGGCAATCTGGCCGGTTCCCTTTCCGAAATTGGCCTGAATTTGGAAAAATCGTATTCTTTGAATAAAAAAATAAAAGGGGCGCTTATTTATCCCGGAGTGATTCTCTCGGCTATGGTTTTGATAGGCGTTTTGATGTTTGCTTTCGTGGTGCCGACTCTGGCCAATACTTTCAAAGAGCTCGGAGTGCAGCTGCCGGTCTCAACCAGATTTATAATTTTCTTGGGCAATTTCTTTTCCGAGCATTTATTTTTGTCTTTTATTTTGATAATCGGCTCCGCCATCGGCATAATTTTGCTTTTGCGCGCCGGTTTTATGAAAAAATACATTGATTTTATGGTTGTCAGACTTCCAATCGTGGGCAATCTGTCCAAAGAATTGAATACCGCCCGCACTACTCGCACTATGTCTTCACTGCTGCTTTCGGGGGTTTCCATTATTCGGGCTATTGAAATAACAAAAGACGTGGTGCAGAACATTTATTATAAAAAAGTTTTGGATCAGGCAAGGGACAAGGTAGAAAAAGGAGCTCCATTCTCTAAAGCCTTTGAAGAGAACCCCAATCTTTACCCAGTGATGATGACGGAGATGGTGGAAGTGGGGGAAGAGACCGGAAAATTATCGGATATGCTGCTTCAAGTCGCTTTATTTTATGAGGGAGAGATAGAAAACAAAACTAAAAACCTCTCTGTTATTATTGAACCAGTGCTGATGATTTTCATCGGAGCAGCTGTCGGATTTTTTGCCATTTCCATGATCTCGCCCCTGTATTCAATATTAGACAATATACAATAATTAAAGTTTAATTTTTTACTTCTTGCCAGGATATTATTTGATAATGGTCGGAAGTAAGCGGAAAATCAGGCGGTGGGGCGTAAAGCAAATTTGCATCGTAAGTTATGTTTCTGGTAGCATATCCGGTGCCATTCGTATAGGCGAACCCGTATCTCACATAAGAAGCTATCATGCCAAAAAGCGAAATAACGGAACGATTTTTATAAGCGCAACTTCCTCCTGTATAATAAAATCTCCCGACCCTGTCGTTTTGGGCAATAAGCGCCCCGTCTATTTTTAAATCATTCTCGCTTATCATTCCGACCATTACCCCGGCTTGCCCGATTAGTCCCAAAGAGTCAGTGCCATCATAATTGGTGTATAAAATGTCGTTATTTATTATTATATTTTTATAATTGTCAGGGTCGGAAGGAACAGGCAAGTCGGCTGCTGTGATAGTCAGTCTGGCCCCGTTTATTTTTCCGTCAATCACAACGTGATTTTCCATAAAAATTATTCCGTTGGTGGGAAGCGGGTAATTGCCTTGCAGGGTTTGAGTGCCGACGCTCCAGCTTGAACTTGTTCCGCTGCAATTCCCTAGGTTAGCCCAGCTATTAATTTTATATAAATCAAAAGTGTCATTTGTTTTTAAAACTATGTGATAGCCTTTAAAACTGCCTCCGGCGGTATCTCGATAAAATCCTCCGGATATGGCTTTTGATTTTAAAATTGCCAGATCAGTGGTAAAACCGGAAAAATTTATGGTTGGTTGGCTGATCAGACGTCCGGCTTCAAATACATCCGGACGCGACGGCAAGACCGTCGGCGATTTTGGGTCAGCGGGGAAAAGACAAGTGTGTACGCCCCAAGAATTGGTGGTAGTGCAAGCATCACTGTCTGTATCGGTGTAAGTCGTCGCTCCGCTTGTTATGATGTTATGAGCAAGGCCGTCAAAGCGCACTCCGCCATTCACATGTATCGGCCCGAAGATTTCAGTGCCCTCGCCGAAACGCATAGCGTTATTTCCCGAAAAAGCGTATTTGGCGATGGACGGTTTGGCTACTTGGCTTAATATAATTCTTTGATATTTAGGATCAAGATTGGATATGCCTGTGGATTTTATTTTTACCAAGGTGGAGCCCGAAATCGGAGCATTTATATCCAAGGAAAATTGTCCGATAGCATTTCCATTTTTATCTTCCAATTCATGGACATACGGTCCTTCCACGCCAGTGCCGTCTTGATAATCCGTCGGCGCGTGGGCCAAGTGCCAGCGATAATAATCTATTCCTGCTTCAGAGGATTGAAAAGCTTGCTCTCGGTTGAAGGCTATCCTGCCCGCTTTGATAGTAGTGGCGGCCCAGCCGGACAGAGCTCCCATAATAACCACTGCCACTACTCCGAAGAGGATGGTTTGCACTAGGAT
>CAYZGS010000051.1:0-5094 GCA_964478145.1 uncultured Candidatus Saccharibacteria bacterium
GAAGATACGGCAAACAATAAGCATGATCGGGGAAACTTTTCCTTGATTGATTTCAATCGGGCGGGTGTGCCGTTAATGGAGCTTGTCACCGAACCTCATACTTTTAAAAACGCCGAAGATGCGGCAAAATCGGCTTCTAATTTTGCCAAAGAGCTTCAGCTGATACTTTGGTATTTAGAAGTGTCCGAGGCGAATATGGAAAAAGGAGAAATGCGGGTGGAAGCGAATATATCCGTTTCAAAAGATCAAAATGAGCTAGGTACAAAAGTAGAGGTAAAAAATCTCAATTCTTTCAAAAGTGTTGAGAAAGCAATCAAATTTGAATTGGAAAGAATGCTGGAACTTTCTGAAAATGGGAAAAGTTCGGAGATAGTGCAAGAGACTCGCGGTTGGGATGAAGAAAAACAAAAAACATTTTCTCAAAGAAAAAAAGAATCCAGCCAGGATTACAGATATTTCCCAGAGCCGGATTTGCCGAAAATGAAACTGCATGAAATCTTTGACTTGAAAGAGATGAGGGGAAAATTACCCGAATTGCCGGAAGCAAAACGCGCAAGATACAGAAAAGATTTCGGAATAAAAGACGAGGATATAGAAAGTTATATTAATGACAGAGAATTAGGAAAATGGTTTGAAGAAGTTGCAAAAAAGTTAAGTAATAAAGATAGTATAAAAATTCTTTCAAATTATATAACTTCAGATTATTTAGGACTGAAAAGAACCAATTTGGACCTCCGATGTCCAAGTGCTGAAAGTTTTGCTGAACTTGTAAATTTAGTTTCAGAAAGTAAGATATCATCCCGTGTAGCCAAAGATATTTTAGCTATGATTGTTTTAAAGGATGAGTCTCCACTCAAGATTGCGATAGATATGAATTTATTACAGATTAGCGATGAAAAAATCTTAAAACCAATTATTCAAGAAATAATAAACGCAAACCCAAAAGTTGTTGCTGATTATAAATCAGGTCAACAAAGTTCAATTATGTCTTTAGTTGGCCAGATAATGAAAGAAACAAACGGTAGTGCAAATCCAGAAAAAACTAAGCAAATTTTACAGGATATGTTAAAATAAATAAATGAGAACACTGCGAGAGTACATTAAAGAAGCGGAAGAAAAAAAAATAGCAATCGGGCACTTCAATATTTCTAATTTGGAAACTTGGCACGGGGTATATAATGCGGCCAGAAAATTGGGTGTTCCCGTGATAATCGGCCTTTCGGAAGGCGAGGAGGACTTTGTCGGCAAAAATGAGGCAATTGGCATAATAAAAGAAATCAGAAAAAAAGAGAATTATCCCGTTTTTTTGAATGCCGACCATCATTACAGTTTTGAAAGAGTGAAAATATCCATTGACGCCGGTTTTGATGCGGTTATATTTGATGGGGCGAAATTGGGCTTTGAAGAAAATGCGAGAACAACAAAAAAATGTGTGGATTATGCGAGAAGTGTAAATAAAGATGTGCTTGTTGAGGCTGAGCTTGGGTATATTGGGTCTGGTTCCGATATCAAAGATGCCGTGCCAAAAGGGGCAGGTATGAAAACTGATCCAAAGGAAGCCAAAAAATTCGTGGAAATCACTGGTGTTGATATGTTTGCTCCGTCCGTTGGAAACATACATGGGTTGATAAAAAGTGGCAATCCTCACGTTGACGCGAAACTTATTAGGGAAATCAAAGAAGCGACCGAGATACCTCTTGTTCTCCACGGCGGTTCTGGTATTTCTGATGAAGATTTTATAAACGCCATTAAAGCTGGCATTTCCATAATTCATATAAGCACCGAGATTCGTATCGCTTACGAGGAAGCTCTTAAAAAATCATTAATTGACAATCCAAGTGAAATCGCGCCTTATAAAATATTACAACCGGCAGTGGAAGCAGTAGAGAAAATCGCAGAAGCGAGATTGAAACTTTTCAATAATTTAAATTAAATGGATGGATATGAAAAATAAATTAAGGGTCGGCATACTGGGAGCAAGTGGTATGGTTGGTCAGCGTTTTATTTCCCTGCTTCAAAATCACCCTTGGTTTACTGTCGTATGCGTTGCCGCTTCAGATAAATCGGCGGGCAAGATTTATTCCAAAGCGGTAAAAGGACGTTGGACGCAAAAAGAGCCCATACCAGAAACTGTAGCTATTTTACCTGTTTATTCTATTGAAAAAGATATAGATATCATATCCCAAAAGTCTGATTTTGTTTTTTCAGCCTTTGATGCAGAAAAAGATTTTATCAGAAAAATTGAAGAGGACTATGCTTCACGTGGGTTACCCGTAGTATCAAACAATTCTGCTCATAGATGGACACTAGATGTGCCTATGATTATCCCTGAGATTAACCCTCAGCATCTTGATATTATTCCTATTCAGAAAAAAAATCATGGATGGAATACTGGATTTATTATTGTGAAGCCTAATTGTTCTATTCAATCTTATGTTCCTATTTTAAGCGCTTGGAAACGTTTTGAGCCACAAGAAGTAGTTGTTTCAACCTATCAAGCAATTTCCGGTGCGGGTAAAACTTTTAAGACTTGGCCAGAAATGGTTGATAATTGTATCCCTTATATTAGTGGTGAGGAAGAAAAATCGGAAAAAGAGCCTTCAAAAATCTGGGGAAAAATAAAGATAGATAAATTTGTTTTAACTGATATACCAAAGATATCAGCAAATTGTATACGAGTCCCTGTATCTGATGGTCATATGGCTGCGATTAATGTAAGATTTGCAAAAAAAGTATCAAAAGAAAAGCTCATTGAATCGTTGAATAATTTTAAAAATCCTTTAGATAAATTAGATTTACCTTCTACACCCAAACAATTTTTAACATATTTTGAAGAAGACAACCGTCCGCAAACTCGCCTTGATCGTGACTTGGAAAATGGTATGTGTATTAGTGTTGGTCGTATAAGAAAAGATACTGTTTTAGATTGGAAATGCGTTGCCTTGTCTCACAACACTATTCGTGGTGCGGCTGGTGGTAGTATTTTAAATGCAGAATTATTATTTGAAGAAGGTTACATAATACCTAAAATGTGAAATTATTATAAAAAGCGATTTGTCGGTTCAAGAAATTTCTGATAAACTACGATTATTATTAGAAGATGAATTTTATTCTTTACATGAAGCGCGAAAAAGAAAATGTGGCAGCAAATTTTAAACACAATTAAAAATTTATGGCATTTTATTTCAATTTTTTGGGAATAGGGTTAGTTTTTTAAAATGCTCATGAAAAAAGAGATCCAAAAATTTTTTAAAGGGGAAGTGGAAAATGATGAAAAAACTATCGTAAAATATTCGCGCGATGCTAGTATTTTTGAAGTGAGGCCCAAATTGGTGCTTTTTCCGAAAGACTCTGAAGACGTAAAAAATTTAGTTAAGTGGGTTTCTGAGAATAAAGATAAATACCAAGACCCAGAGCTCAATAAAGATTGGAAAAATCTTTCCATCACTTCCAGATGCGCTGGCACGGATATGTCGGGTGGAGCAATAGGAGAATCTTTGATATTGGATTTTACTAGGCACATGAATAAATTGATTAGGTTTAATATTCCAGAAAAAAGCTCCATCTCTTCTAATTTTTCTTCCCTGCGCCCTTCTCGGAGTACCGAGTGGGACCCTCGGGAGAGAAAAATTGGAAGGGATTACGCTTTTATTACTGTGCAACCTGGTATGCTTTATCGAGATTTTGAAAAAGTAACCTTAGAGAAAGGTCTTATCTTGCCTTGTTATACTGCTTCAAAAGATTTAAACGCCATGGGTGGAATGTTTGGCAATAATTCCGCCGGGGAAAGGACTTTAAAATATGGGCAAACCCAGAATTATATTTTAGAAACTAAGGTCGTGTTTTCTGATGGCAATG
The DNA here is from genome assembly GCA_964478145.1 of uncultured Candidatus Saccharibacteria bacterium. GTDB lineage: Bacteria > Patescibacteriota > Minisyncoccia > Phycocordibacterales > UBA9973 > UBA9973. Next base: position 3,859 of record CAYZGS010000051.1, read on the forward strand.
AATACACAGTAAAATCGTCGACCCAAAATGAGCTGGCAAAAAAAATATCGCAACTGAATTTTGAAGGCAAAGTTTATAAAAATATTTATAACCTGATAAATGAAAATAAAGAGGAAATAAAACAGGCTAAGCCTAGGGTGCGAAAAAATTCCGCCGGCTATTATATTTGGAATGTGGCAAGTGAGTCTAATTTTGATTTAAATAAGTTGTTGGTGGGTTCCCAAGGCACTCTTGGCATAACCACGGAGATTACTTTTAAACTTATGCCGGATTTTAAATATTCCAAACTGGTAGTTGTTTTTATGAATGACTTGGCGCCCTTAGGGCGTTTGGTGGATGAAATTTTGAAACTGAATCCGGAAACCTTGGAGGCTTATGACGATAAAACCGTCAAATTAGCGGTCAGATTTTTTTGGGATTTTTTAAAAAACAAGGGGTTTTTGGGGATGGTAAAATTTTTGTGGAATTTTTTGCCGGAATTTAAAATGATTATTTCGGGTGGCGTTCCGAAACTTATCCTGCTGGCTGAATTTGCCGGAAACGATATCTCTGCGGTAAATAAACAGTGCATTTCTCTTCAAGAAAAAATAAAAAAATTCAAACTTAAAGTTCATATTACTAAATCAGAAACAGAATCAGGCAAATATTGGAATATAAGAAGAGAAAGTTTTACTCTTCTGCGCAAACATATAAAAGGCCTCCATACCGCTCCATTTATAGATGATATAATAGTTCGTCCGGAATTCCTGCCAAAATTTATTCCGGAGCTGAATAATATTTTAAATAGATATAATTTAACTTACACCATTGCCGGACATGCAGGCGACGGCAATTTCCATATTATCCCTCTGATGGATTTTTCTTCTGCTGGCACCCCGAATATGATAATGGAACTGGGGGAATTGGTGTATGATTTGGTTCTCAAATACCATGGCTCCATTACTGCCGAGCACAATGATGGTATTATCCGCACTCCTTATTTAAAAAAAATGTACGGGGAAAAAATAGTTCAAATTTTTAAAGAAGTCAAGGGGATTTTCGATCCCAAAAATATTTTTAATCCGGGCAAAAAGGTTGCTTCTTCAGACGGAGGCGGCACGAAAGAATACATTCTTTCTCATATTGCCTTAGAACATAAAGTAGATCACAAGGTGTGAATTTATTTGCTTTTTTGTTCTTTATCTATATAATGTCTATATGTTTGCCATTAAGGTAAAAGACAGGAATTCAGGCACA
>CAYZGS010000052.1:0-5041 GCA_964478145.1 uncultured Candidatus Saccharibacteria bacterium
TCCAGTCATTTTCATATGGACCAGGATAGTTTTACTGCCTGACAAATTTATCAAAATATTTTTTGCCTTTCTTTCTATGGATTTGATTTTTTTATTTCTAACTTCTTTTTTGAAAACTTTAAAATATTTCGGGTTGGCCACTGTGTCCCGTTTGTGTTTGTCTTTAGTTTTTAAATCTGTCCAAACATTTCTTATGACAAGACCCAGCACTGTTTTTCTCAAGCCTCTCACAGTTGTTTCCACTTCTGGTAATTCAGGCATCTATTTATTACTTAGTATTTTTAATGCTTCACGTATTTTTGTATTTGTATCTAAGTCAGTTGAGACCTTTTTCAATGCTTCACGCGCTTCGCCTTGAGAATATCCGAGAGATTTCAATGCTTCTAACGTGTCTAGTTCTCCTTGTAGGGAAATGCCTGTTTTATTTTCTCCCATTTTGTCGCGGAGCTCTATGACTATCTTTTCGGCAGTTTTTCTTCCTATGCCGGATACCTTCGTGAGGTATGCGGTATCAGAAGTTGATATAGCCTTTTCTAATGTTTCTACAGAGGCTATGCCCAATATGCCAAGGGCCCCCTTTGGACCTATGCCAGAGACATTTATAAGCATTTCAAAAAAATTTAATTCTTTTCTGTCTAAAAACCCATATAAGTCCAAAGCATCTTCTCGTACGTGTGTATGTATCCACAAGAAAACACCCTTACTTTCCTTTTTTAGCTTAGATAATACTTCTGTTGATACGTTTATTTTATAACCGATACCAGCCGTTTCTACGATAATAAACTTATCGGTTTTTAGAATTATTTCTCCTTTTATACTTCCTATCATAAACTCAATTATAGCATATCAACCTTATTTTCTAAGAAAGGAAAGTAATTTGCTTTTTATGCGTTTTTCTGTTAAATTAGCGTATATGCCAATAACAAAATCAGCCAAAAAAGCAGTACGCGGCTCTCTTCGCAAGAAAGCTTTTAATGATCGTCAAAAAAAAGCTATGAAAGAGATAATAAAGAAAGTTGAAAAAACATCAAAGATAGACAAAGATGAAGCACAAAAAATGTTAAGTGTTGCTTTTGCCACCATAGACAAAGCGGCAAAGAAAGGTGTCATCAAAAAGAATAACGCTGCTCGAAAAAAATCTCGCTTGGCAAGGCTAGTAAAATAAGCATCTCATCTGTTTTCTAGTTCCCATTTGGAACAATAACAGCTCCGGGCCTGTAGTACGCTTTCCTGGCGGCAATAATAAGCAGGGCGATTACCAAAATAAGCAGAAGCCATCCCAGCAAAGTGTTAGGAAGAAAACTATTTCCAAACAAGAAAGCCAATGCCCCCTGTTGGATTATTCTTTCATCTCCAACAGTGTCTTTAGTGTAAGCGAAGACTTCTTCCTGAGCGTTGCCATCAATAATGGTGTATGCCAAGTTTGCCGTAACCACTACAATTTTGTCCACTACCGCGTCGGTTGTTACTTTTGTGGCGACCGACACGCTTCCTTCTTCCTGTGCGTCAAGACCGCCGATATTAACCACTACGGTGCTGTTTTCCGGAGAAAAATAACCCCTGCTTGCTTCAATAAATTCAAGCTCCTTTGGAATATAAATTTGCAGAACGACGTCTTTCAAATTTTTAGAGGAAACATTTTTGTAGTTCACAATATATTCCGCAACATCTCCTATCCTGATTATTCCAGAGTCTCTATTTTCATTCACGCTCAAGAAAACCAGGGAAGGCTTGGAATTACCTACAAGATTGCTGGTGTTTGAAACTACTGTGGTGTTTCTGTAAACAGTATTGGTATTCGTATTGGTGTTGGTATAAGTTATGGCGCTGCCAGTTCTGAAGTTCATGATGTCGCCGTAGGAAGTTCCATACTGATTCGTTACCACTGCCCGATAGTAGTAAATGGTATTCGGAGATAAATTATATATCCCGTCGTAAAAAACGTTGGATTGATAATTGCCGATACTTTTGCTGAAGGTGACGTTGCCGAGCCCTTGAGTTTTTCCGTATTCAAAATATCCGGTAGTGTAAGCGCTATTCTCTACCAGGGCAAGACCGTTCAACCTAGCTGCTCCCTGGCTGATGTTGGTTGCTATATTAGTAACGGCAGTTGGGGCGCATGTACCGTAGTCGCATAGGTCATTTTCATAATTATTTCCTGTTCTGAAGGACAATGTATTTCCGTAATCGGTTCCGTTGCTGTTTTCGGCCGCCGCTCGGAAGTAATAAGTGGTATTTGGGTCAAGGTCTTGAATTGTTTCTTCAAAATTTCTTGAACTGCTGCTTCTGATTGATTTGTCGGTTTCGTATCTTAAAGAGTTGCTTCTGGTATCCCATTCAAACCATCTCCTAGTGCTGTCGCCGTTGGTGTCAACATAACCATTCAAAGTAGCGGAGTCGGTTTCAATTTCCGTGGCTCGGTAGGTGGTTACATCCGGTTTTTCATTATCGTTGTTATTATTGTCATCATCAGTGGTAAAGCTTTTTTGTCCGCCATAAACTTTTTCTCCTGAACTGTTTTGTGCCACCGCTCGGAAGTAATAAGTTTCATCGCTATCCAGTCCGTCCAAGTAATAATCAAAATCAGTGCCGTTGGTGGAACCGTAATTTACATAGTCAGTTTGTTCATCGTAATCATATCTGTCTGTATCCCATTCAAACCAAGCCCGGACATTTGAACCGCCGTTTGCATCAACATAACCATTCAAGACAGCGCTTTCTTCGTCTACGTCGGTGGCTGATCTGGTGCTGACAGTCGGTTCTTCGTAATTGTCTTCTTCCACATAAACTGTGACAGAATCGCTTACTTGCGCGCCCTCGCTATTATTACATTTGATGGTATAAGTTTCCGTGTTAAACAAAGCCCCGGTGTAAAAACTGCCGGAAGTATTCTTGCTACCGGACCAGCCGTTGCCGCCTCCGCTCGCGTTGCAAGAATCAGCATTGTCGGATGTCCAGCGAAGGTAAGTGGAATCGCCGTCGTTTAGATTCGTATCGTCAGCGGTAAGATCCACTGTAACATCTTCGTCGTTTTGGTCACCCACATACACCGTCACCGAATCGGTGGCCGGAGTGGTGCCGCTGGCGCCATAACAGGTAATATTGTAAGTCTTGTCGCTGTAAAGCGCTCCGGTTGATTGCTGTCCCCCTGAAATACTTTTACTGCCGGACCAAGCGCCGGTTGCGCTACAAGAGGTAGCGTTTTCCGGGTCCCATCGGATGATGGTGGAAGCGCCGTAATCAAGATTGGTTTCATCGGCGGTCAAATTTACGGTTGGGTAAGGAATTTGCGATTCCACCCCTACAGTCACCGACTTCTTGCCCGAGGACCCAGCGGAGTTGAAACATTCAAGATAGTAAATTTTAGTTGAAGTTAAATTGCCGGTTGATTGAGAACCGCCGTTAATATTTTTACTGCCAGTCCAGGCGCCGGTAGCGGTGCAGGAAGTGGGAGCGTTGTCCGTTTCCCAACGCAGAGTGGTGGAGCTGTTGTAGTTCACATTTTCACTGTCCACCCAGAAGGTGAGGGTGGGCTTCAGGGTGCAAGATGGGGTGGTGAAAGATTCCGTAGTGGCGGGCCAGTTCTCTCCGTCTATTCGGATAACCAGTCTATAATAATAGGTGGTATTTTCGTTCAAATTTCTCAGCTCATAGCTTATGGTTTTTTCCGTTACATTGCCAGGGATATATTGATTGCCCACTCTTGTCCCTCCGCCATTTTGGACGGTTGACCTGCTATTTCCCCATTCAAACCAAGCCTCCACACTTCTGCCGTTTGGCCATACGGTTCCGTATATAGTGGCACTGTCACAAGTGACATCTGGGGCTTGAGAGATTCTGGCAGAAGCCGTGTTAAAACCGACAAAAAGCCCCATAAGAGCTAAAACGATTATTATATTTGATTTAACTTTTTGCATATTTATTGATTATTTATTAATATTTAACTAATAATTTCCCAAATTTAATTTTTAAACATTACTTTAAAGAACACCAACTCTTCAAAGCTATCTACATATCATACTACAATTAAGTAAAAATGTCAATAACTTTGAGGAATTGTGGAAGCTCTGTTCTTAGAACAAAGCTTCCACAGCAAGATTTAGAAAACATATATATTTAGCAATAATGTAAGGATTGCACTTAAGAGTCCGCCTGCTATTGCGGCCTCTGTGTTAAATTTTTTGTAACTCCTTTCGGAAGTTACAAGTTTGTCGGGGGTTTGTTGGATAGTTCCATCCCCGGTTTGGAATCTAACACCAGGAACTATCGTAATATCTGTTGTTGTTTCGGTTTTTTTGAAAATGTTACCACTTGCAAAATAACCCCCAACCCCAGCTAGTACTGTTGATGTAACAGTCCAAAATGGTTTTAAGTCAGGGTAAGCGACTGTTGAAATATTCTCCCCGGGCCTGCCGTTACGGCCATCTTTTCCATTTTTCCCATCTTTCCCAGAAGGGCCGTACAATTTACCAACCATAGACAGCGGAACAAAATCTTCATAAATTGGGTATGCTTCAAGAATTTCGTTCCAACACCTTCCATCCATGTTTGGCATTCCTGCTGAATTAAATGTGGCTGGCATCCCTGCAGGAAGTAATACCCACGAGGGTGACTTCCCAGAGTTTTCCCTAACAACCTCCAGTGCTACATAAGCACATGGTAAGCCTTTTGCATCAAATGGGGGGCGAGTCCTTAAATTTTTTGGATCCGGTTGATAAAACCGGAAGTCCTTTTCAAAAAATGTTTTTTCAGCTGCTTTTCTGTCCGGAAAAAATATTTTTGTTTCTAACGGTTCATTTTGACCAAAACATGTTCCCCAAGAAAACAGGAAGACAACAAAAAGAAATGTTAACAAGGCTAATGCACACCCTGCTTTTAACTTAACAGTCATAAAACCTCCTATATTATTTTATTATTTACAGAACATTCTTATTTACTTTCTGATCCTTGCTTAGTATAGCACCTTAGAAAAAAATGTCAAGGGCTACGTAATAGTTCAATAGCTTGGACGGATTGAGGTATATCATAGATACATATGTCA
>CAYZGS010000053.1:0-5031 GCA_964478145.1 uncultured Candidatus Saccharibacteria bacterium
CGGTAATTCAATACCAACTTTTTCATATAAAGAAAGTTCTCCATCGGAAATGGTAAATTTATTTTTACAATGCTCGCAGATTTTTATTTCTTTTTGCATATACTGATGCGATGTCAAGGACGGTCCTTGACATCTTTGTATTCGAAAACATTTACCCGGGCGACTCTAATCACTCTATCGCCTAATTTATACCCTTTTTGGACAACCGCAGAGACTTTGTGATTATCCTCTTTCTTGTCAGTTTGGGTTATTTCCATAGATTGATGGAGGCTGGGATCAAAATCCTCTCCTACTCTTCCTATTTCTTTCACGTCATACTCTTCAAATATCGTATTCAACTGGATATAAATATATTCCATCCCCTTGCGCCAGTTTTCATCAACCTTGTTCCAAGATTCCTTATTTGAAAAAGCCATATTAAAACTATCTAAGACGGTCAAAAATCTCGCCAGAATGCGTTCTCGTACTGATTCAGAAAAATTTACTCTTCTGTCATCTTCTTGTTTCCGGTAATTCGCAAAATCCGCCCGTTCTTTTTGCCAACCGGTCAAATATTCTTCTTTCTCGACCTTGCAGGCTTTCAAATCAGCCCTGAGTTTTTTTAAGGTCTTCTTTAAATCTTCTTCACCGTCTTGATTAAATTCAAATTCTAGAACTTCGGATTCATTTGCATCTTTTTGCCCAGAGCTTCCATCTTTTTCCTCCTTTTTATTCTCATCCATATTTTTATATTATACTTTTTTCTTAGTTTATTTCAAACCCCTCCTTCCTAGTCCCTCCCCTTATCAAGGGAGAAAAAGTAAATCCCCCTGACAAGGGGGATTTAGAGGGTTATCTCTTGCTCCATTTCGGCGCTTTTCGCGCCTTTTTTAGACCGAATTTTCTGCGTTCTTTTGCTCTTGAGTCGCGTTTTAAATATCCTAAAGTTTTCATTTTGGAACGCAACCCCGCATCAGATAGGACCAGAGCTCTGGCCAGACCATGCCGAACCGCTTCTGCTTGAGAATGGGTTCCCCCGCCAGACACCCGCGCTTCCACTTTCCACTTGAAATTAGCCTTTTCCTGGTTGCTAGCGGAAAAACCCCTAACTATCGGGTCCTGAATTAGACGGCGTTCCTCTTCTGTTTTAAAATAGTCTTTGGCATCCTTGCCATTAACGGTAAAACTGGACTTCGCCACCTGCCAAATACGCACTCTAGCGGTAGAAGTTTTTCTTCTTCCTACCGCTTCAATATATTTTTCTTCCATTGTTTTCTTTTCCATCCCATTAAAAATTTTAAATAATAATCTTTTTCTCTTTATTACGCCCGTTGAATTCTTAACGGGATAAGTATGTTTTAATCTTCAACTTCTAAATTTTTCATCATTTCTCTTCTTAATTTGTTCCCTGGAAGCATACGATACACCGCAAGCTTTACTAATTCTTTTAAGCCCTTTTTTCCTGCCGTTTCCACACCTTTTAGAATGCGCAGTCCGCCTCTGTATCCCGAATATCTTGCATGATAAATTCCCTCCAATTTTTTAGCGGTAATGCGAATTTTTGAAGCATTGATGACTTTCACGGGAAAACCCGAATAAACATGCCTTTCATATGAAGACTTGGTTTTACCCATCAAAAGTATAGCTGTTTCGCTCGCCACCCTGCCTAAAGTTCTTCCGTTTGCATCCACTAGCTTGGCTCCTATTTTTTTAGATGTATTGTTTTTCATGCTTGTAATTTACTGATTGCAGTTATATAAATTCTATTTGAGCCATCCTAGCTCCATCTGATTTTCGAGTTCCTAATTTTAAAATTCTGGTATAACCACCACTTTTATCCAGATACTTAGGAGCAATAACTTCAAAAAGCTTCTTGGCCTCTTTCCTACGATTAGAAAGTTTAGAAATAACAATCCTGCGGGTGGCCACATTGTCCTTTTTTGCTCTAGTTATCAATTTTTCAACAAACGGGCGCAACTCTTTCGCCTTAGGCTCGGTTGTTTTTATTTTTCCACGCACAATCAAATTAAGCGCCAAAGAGCTTAATAGCGCCTTTCTCTGGTCTTTGCCTCTGCCGAATTTTCTTTTAGAATTATGATGCCGCATCCCGTTAAAAATTTTAATTAATAATTTTTATTTTTCTGTCCCGTTTGTTGAATTTTTAACGGGACAAATTATTATTCTTTCAAATTAAGTCCAAATTTACCAAGCACTTTTTTAATTTCCGTAATCCCCTTCTCTCCGATACCTTCAACTTCAAGTAAATCTCCCCGCTTTTTTCTGGCTAGGCCTCCTAAGGTTCTTATATTAGCGGCAGTAAGAGCATTCAAGGTCCTGGTAGAAAGATTAAGACTATCGGTACGAGTTTTTAGAATATCAATAAAATCATCCATTTTCTTCGCTTCCTCCGCCTCATCCAGCATAGCTTCGTTTCCAAAATTCTTCTCTTCACTTTTTGGTGTTTTTTCTCTTACTTTTGTTTCTTCCTCCGGTTCTTTCAGATTAATGATAGCCTTCAGTTGATTAATCATTATTTCAATGGAACGCAAAAATGCTTCACGGGGCGTCAAAGTGCCGTCTGTTTCAAGGGAAATTCTTAAGCGGTTATAATTCGTATTGTCTCCGACTCGCATATTTTCAACATCATAGGCCACCCGACGAATCGGAGTAAAAATAGCGTCAACGGCAATAGTACCGATATCAACTTTTTCTTTTTGCAAAATTTCTTTCGGAATAAAACCCAAACCCTTTTCAATTTTCATTTCAATATTCAGACTTATCTTGCCTGTAATTTCAACAATATGAAGATCCGGATTTAAAATTTCAACTTGTCCACCGGTTTTTATGTCCTTGGCCGTAACTTCCTTTGGACCCTTGACTGAGAGATTTACAGTCTGAGGCTCATCAGACATCATTTTAAAACGGACTTTCTTCAGATTCAAAATCATAACAATAACATCTTCTCTAATGCCATCCATAGTTGAAAACTCATGAGAAATCCCATCTATCTTAATGGAGGTGATACTGGAACCCGGCAAGGAAGAAAGTATGATTCTCCTCAAGCTGTTCCCTAAGGTATGGCCATACCCGGGATACAAGCCGTCTATTTCAAAAACTCCTTTATTTCCTTCTTCCAAAACAATACGAGGCTGGGAAGGCAAAATTATTTTATATTCGGACATATTTTTATATTTATGCGCCCGATGGGCGAAAAAAATTGTTTTTAAATTCTAATAATATTTCTCCGTTTTATCTGCCGACAGGCAGGCTCGGAGGGAATAAATCCAATAAAATCAACGACTATAAAACTCAAGCACGGCGTTCAAATCAAGAAAGGTCTCTGAATTCTTCGGTTTAGCTAGAATTTTTCCCTCCATTTTTTCCGGGTTAAAGGAAACCCAAGTCGGGGAATTGTAGTCCTTGAGTCTTTCGGCCACGTTATCAAAAATCTTTTTACCTTTGGATCCCTCGCGAACCTTGATAATATCCTCGGGCTTGACTTTATATGACGGAATGGTCACCCTTTTATCATTTACCATAAAATGTCCGTGGGAAACCATTTGCCTGGCGGCGCGCCTGCTGGCGCTGAGCCCCATTCTATAAACGACATTATCCAAACGGGATTCAAGTTCTTCGTAAAATTTGTCTGCCACCCCGGCCCCTTTGATATGAGAAGCCTTCTTTACATAATTTGAAAGCTGGCGTTCTGTAATGCCATAAGAAAAACGAATTTTTTGTTTTTCTATAAGTTGCGTCCCATATTCAGATAGGGCTTTTGGACGACGTCCGCCGGGACCCGAAAATTTGCCGGAAGAAACAGAAAACTTAGAAGTCTGGCATTTGTCATACACCCCAGCTCCTAATCTTCTTCCTATTTTAAATTTTGGCTTTGATATCATGAAATTTCATTTATACCCTTCTTGGTTTCTTCGGTTTCGGTCCGTTATGAGGCACTGGAGTAGCATCTTTAATAGAAACTATTTCTATGCCATGAGCCATAAATGCCCTGATTGCAGGTTCGCGCCCAGATCCGACGCCTCGCACTACCACCTCCGAGTCTTTTACTCCAATAACGGAAGCTTTACCGCCAATCAAATCGCCCACCTTGGAAGCGGCGAACGGAGTTCCTTTTTTCGCTCCTTTGAAACCTAAAGATCCAGCGCTTGACCAAAACAATGTATTGCCCAGCTTATCCCCAAAGAGCACCTTGGTATTGTTAAAAGTGGCATCAACATACAAAATACCGGAAGTTATCTTTTTCTTTGGTATCTTTGCTGAAATTGTTTTCCCCCGACCGTCCGGTTGCACAATATCTTTTTTTACCTCTTTTACTGATTCTATTGCAATTTTTGTTTTTCCCATAAATAAATTATGTTTTACTCTCTTTCCTTTTACCTGATGACATTGTTTTCCTGACGTTGCCTCTGACCGTCCTAGAATTTGTTTTTGTCCTTTGCCCTCTGACTGGCAACTTTTTGGCATGTCTTATTCCCCTGTAAGCTTTTACGTCTTTTAATCTTTTAATATTTCCAGAAATTTCTCTTTTCAAATTTCCTTCTATTTTCATTCCTTCAATAATGGCGCGAATTTTATTCTCTTCGTCTGGTGTTAGATCTTTCGCTTTTTTCCCAACATTAACACCAACTTGCTTTAAAATTTTTAGAGCGGTTGAAACGCCGATACCGTAAAGGCAAGTCAAACCAATCTCAAGTCTTTTTTCGTCTGGTACTGTTATGCCAAATATTCTCATCCCGTTAGTGAGAAATAGCATTGCTTTTACAAAGCATATGTCGTTTCTTTTATTAAATTTATAATATTGATATTCTTCATAATTTTTAATTTCTATATTTTATATAATGCTATTTTCTACTACCGGACTCATAAATTATTGCTTCTGTTTGTGTTTTGGGTTAGAACAAATCACTCGCAAATGCCTGGCGCGTTTCACCATTTTGCAATTATCGCATATTTTCTTTACAGTTGATTTAACTCGCATAAAAATAAAAACAGAAACAGAAACAGATTATGCTAAAACAAGACAAAAACAAGGGA
>CAYZGS010000054.1:0-4874 GCA_964478145.1 uncultured Candidatus Saccharibacteria bacterium
CCTCAAAGTATAGAGTCGGAACAAGCGGTGCTAGGGTCTGTGATGCTTCGCAAAGACGCCATGCACGAAATAGAAGATATTATAAGCCCGGATTCTTTTTATGCCGAAAAACATAAAATAATTTTTGGGGCAATGCTTGATTTATCTTTAAGAAACGAGCCGATAGATATGCTGTCCCTTTCCACAAAATTGAATGAGCAAAAATCGCTTGAAAGAATCGGGGGCAATCAATACCTGGCGGAAATAGTGAACATTGTTCCCTCTTCCGTTAATGTAAAACATTACGCCGAAATTGTGCAGAAAAAATATATCTTGAGAAGCCTGATAGAGGCAGCCGATTACGTGTCCGAACTCGGTTTTGAGGAAAGTGACGAACATATGGAAAACATACTGGACATGGCAGAAAAAAAAATTTTCAGCGTCATTTCCTCTCCCAAGAGCCAAAAATTCATAAACTTGAAAGATGCTCTGCCGGAAGCTTGGGAACGGCTTGAAAAATTGCACGAGCATAAAGAAATGCTCAGAGGACTACCAACCGGTTTTAGGGATTTAGATAATGCCCTTTCCGGTTTGCAAAAATCAGATTTGGTTATTCTTGCCGCTAGGCCATCCATCGGAAAAACTACCCTAGCCTTGGACATCGCCCGTATGACTTCGGTAATGTACGATAAATCGGTATTGATATTTTCCCTTGAAATGTCCTCCCAGCAGCTGGTGGACAGGATGCTCTCGGCCCAATCGCGGGTAAATGCCTGGAATCTGCGCACTGGGCATTTGTCATCCGACAGGGAATTTTCCCAGCTTCGCGATTCCTTGGACAAACTGGCAAAAGCCAAAATTTATATTGACGACCAGCCAGGCAACTCCATAGTGAGAATGAAAGCCCTGGCTCGCAGACTAAAAGCCGAAAAAGGCCTTGATCTAGTGGTCGTGGACTATCTGCAACTGATGACCACTTCCAAAAATTATGATTCAATGGTCAATCAGGTGACAGAAATTTCAAGATCGTTAAAAAGTCTGGCCAAAGAACTTAATGTGCCGGTGCTTGCTCTTTCTCAGCTTTCTCGCGCCATAGAGTCCCGCGGTGGCAAACCACGGCTTTCAGACCTTCGAGACTCGGGATCCATAGAACAAGATGCGGATGTGGTAATATTTATTCATAGAGAAGATAAGGGAAAAGACGAATCCGAAAAAACAAATGTCGCCGAATTGCTGATTGAAAAGCACCGCAACGGCCCTACCGGCAGAGTAGAGCTTTACTTTGATGAGAAAACCACCACTTTTTTGAATCTTGAAAAAAGCAGTTTAAGCGAGTTTTCCGAATCCAAAGCAAGCGGAGAACTGGATGAGTTTTAAAATATGAATACGATAGAAAAATTAACCGAAATTTTTAAAGAATTTCCCGGCATTGGAGAAAGGCAAGCGAAACGTTTTGTTTATTTTTTGATGTCTAAAAACGGAGACTACTCCGAAAATTTATGCGCTTTGATTGAAGAATTGAAAAAAGATACTGCGCAATGTTCTGAATGTTTTAGGTTTTTTATATCTCTCGCTGGAAAAGAAAGTCTATGTGAAATTTGCAGAGATAAAAATATTGACCCTTCTATTTTGATGGTTATTGAAAAAGATTCCGATTTGGAAAGCATCAATAAAAGCCAAGTTTATAACGGTAAATATTTTATCTTGGGAGGACTGGTACCTATTGTTGAAAAAAATACAAACAAAAGAGTGAGGATCAATGAATTGATAAAAAAAATACAAAATACAAAAGAGATCAAAGAAATAATTTTGGCTTTCTCTTTAAATCCACAAGGCAATCATACCGATTTCTATATTCGCAACCAGCTTAGAGATATAGCGAAATCTTCAAACATTAAAATCTCCTCTCTAGGTAGAGGCCTCTCCACCGGCACCGAACTGGAGTATTCAGACAACGACACGCTCAAAAACGCATTAAAAAACAGACAATAATCCTGTCGTTTGCGAACGACAGGATTATTGTATAGCGAGAATCTTCACTTTGAAGAATGGCTGGCGGTGGCCGTTGCGACGGAGATAGCGAGATTTCTGTTTATATTTTACCACTAAAATTTTTCTGGCACGGCCAATTCCAGTAATTTCCGCATCCACTTTTGCATCCTTTATATAAGGCGTGCCTATAGTGGTGTTTTTGCCGTCATCCACCAAAAGAACCTTGTCAAAAGAAATTTTATCCCCGGTTTTATATTTCCCGGTAATTTTTTCAACAGAAAGCACATCATCTTTTGAGACTTTATACTGCTTTCCCCCTGTTTGTATGACTGCAAATTTCATCCCCTTAGAGATATTCTTATTTTCTTTTGTCATATTAAGTTAAATGTGAATCCAATTAGACATTAATCTCTAATGGGATTCACATTCTTTATATTATACTAGATTTTGCAAAAAAGCAAATTCCTGCTATAATCATAAATATGCAAACAAAAATTATTGAGAGATATTTCTTTTTTATTTTCCTATTCGCAACTTTTATTTTTTCTTTTTTCATTTTCCGTCCTTTTTGGATAGTGCTTGTGCTCGGTATTTCTTTTTCCATAGTGCTTTATCCTATTCATGAACGGCTTAATAAAAAATTGCCCAATTGGCTGTCAGCGCTTCTTACGGTGCTTTTTTTTGTAGCTATAATCGGAGCTCCCCTTTTCGGGATAGGTATCATGGTATTTAATCAAAGCCAAAATGCCTATCAAACGATTATCACCAATGTGCACTCTCTTTCATTTATAGATTCAATAAATAACTCAATAAACGGAATATTGCCGGAAGGAATTTCTTTCAATTTGTATGAAAAAATTTCAAGTTTTATTTCTTTCATTTCGGATAATATGGCCAGTATCTTCACTTCTACTCTATCTACTGTTTTTTCTTCCGTTCTTGTCCTTTTGTCTATTTTCTATTTTTTAAAAGATGGAAGACGCTGGAGAAAAGCGCTGGTGATCTTAAGCCCACTTTCGGATGCTGACGATCAGAAAATAATAAATAAACTTTCTCGGGCGGTAAACGCCATAGTCAAAGGATATCTTCTTATCGCTCTGATTCAGGGAATATTGATGGCTTTGGGCTTGTCATTCTTCGGAGTGCCCAATCCCGCGCTTTGGGGATTGGTAACTATGATTACCGCTTTTATCCCTACCATCGGAACGGCTCTTGTTTCCGTACCAGCTATAATATTTCTGCTGCTTACCGGACAAACCATAGAAGCTGTCGGGCTTTTATGCTGGGCGGTGGCGGTTGTAGGGATGATTGATAATTTATTGAGTCCAATCATTGTAGGCAATAGAATAAATCTGCCTCCGCTGCTGATATTATTTTCCGTCTTGGGCGGAATTTCCCTTTTGGGCCCGGTCGGCATCTTGGTCGGACCTTTGACTATCAGTCTGCTTTACACTCTTATTTCCATATACAGAAACGAATTCAAGCAAAATATGGCTTCCTAATTAAAATACTTTACTAAATCAAATGCCGTTAAGATTCTACAATACCCTGAGCAGAAAAAAAGAAAAATTCGCGCCTATTAAAAAAAAGGAGGTGCGAATGTACACTTGCGGGCCGACTGTTTACAATTATCCGCATATCGGGAATTATCGCGCTTATATTTTAGCAGATACTTTAAAAAGAGTTTTGCTGTATGAAGGTTTTAAGGTAAAACACATAATGAATTTAACTGATGTGGATGATAAAACGATTTTTAATTCGCAAAAAGAAGGGAAAACACTCAAAGAATTCACGGAATTTTACACCAAAGAATTTCTGAAAGATATAAAATCTCTTAATATCTTAAATCCAAATAAGTTCACAAAAGCTACAGACTACATAAACGAGATGGCAAACATTATAAAAAAATTGATGAAAAAAGGGCTGGCTTACAAAAGCGCGGATAACAGTATTTACTATGATATCGGAAAATTTAAAAATTACGGCAAGCTTTCCCGTCTTGTTTTAGAAAGACAAAAAGAAAACGCATCCGGCAGAATAAGGACAGACGAGTATGACAAAGACAATGCGCAGGATTTCGCTCTGTGGAAAGCGTGGGATGAAAAAGATGGAAATGTTTTTTGGGAAAATAAACTAGGCAAGGGGCGACCAGGCTGGCATATAGAATGTTCGGCTATGTCTATGAAAAATTTGGGGGAACAAATTGATATTCATACTGGCGGAGTGGATCTGATATTTCCCCACCATGAAAATGAAATAGCCCAATCCGAGGGCGCAACAGAAAAGCGATTTGTCCGATATTGGATGCACAACGAATGGGTTTTGGTTGATAATAAAAAAATGGCAAAATCATTCAATAATTTCTATACCTTGAGAAATATAACAGAAAAAGACATCAACCCTATTTCTTACAGATTCTGGCTTTTGATGGCAAATTACAGGACAAGAGTGAACTTCGTCTGGGAGGCCCTAGAAGGCGCGGACATAGCCTTAAAGCGACTTTACAATCTTTATGTTAATCTTGGAGAAGCAAAGGGAAAAGTGGATGTTAAATACCAAAAAAAATTCAAAGAATACCTAGAAAACGACCTGGACACCCCAAGAGCATTATCTCTCCTGTGGGATTTGATAAAAGATGAAAGTATTCCTGGTGCCAACAAAAAAGCGACTGTTTTGGATTTTGACAAAGTTTTGGGTCTCGGTTTTGAAAATTTAAAGAAAGAAAAAATCCCGTCAAAAATCACTAAGCTGGCAGAAGAACGCGAAGAGGCCCGTAAAAATAAAAATTTCAAAAAATCCGACGAATTGCGAGAAAAAATAAATTCTCTGGGTTATGAAATCAAAGACACTGGAAATAGTTATAAAGTGAGTAAAATCTAATTATTTATCCCAATTAAATCCCC
>CAYZGS010000055.1:0-4813 GCA_964478145.1 uncultured Candidatus Saccharibacteria bacterium
CTCCGCCAATCAAAACCAAATACGGTTGGTTATTGCTTTATCACGGAGTGTCAAAAAGTCATAATACTTATCGCATAGGGTGTATCCTGCTTGACCTGAAAGACCCCGCGATAGTTTTGGCGCGTAGCACTGAACCGATTTTCGAACCGGAAGAAGAATATGAAAAACGCGGGATAATAAATAATGTGGTATTTCCTTGCGGAATGATCGTCAAAAATGGTCTGCTTTATATTTATTATGGTGGAGGAGATAGGGTGGTTGGTGTTGCCACTATGAAACTTGATATTATTTTGAAAGCCTTGGTTCATAGTATAAAGTATTAATATAATATAATAAAAAAAATGAAAATAAATCTACAGGGCAAGAATTTTGAGCTTACGGAAACTATAAGAGATTATGTTCTAAAAAGGGTTACTAATTTGGAAAAATTGCTTTCTACTATTGAGACAAAAGGAGGAGAGGTGATGGTTAATTTTGAAGTAGGGAAGAGCACCAAACACCACAAATCAGGCGTTGTTTTTCATTCCGATTGTTTAATCAACATAAATGGACAAAAATTTTATTCCAGCTCTGATAGAGAGGATCTATATCAGGCCATTGATGAGATAAGGGAAAGTCTCTATGAAGAAATTAGAAGGAATAAAGACCGTAAACAGACCTTATTCAGGCGTGGAGCATCCAGCATCAAAAAAATGCTCAAAGGTCTTTCTAAACGAAATCCCTTTACCTCTAAATACTAGCTTGAAAGTATTCTAATATTCTATAGAATTATAGAGTAGATAAATTATGCAAAATAAATTGATTCATGAAATTAGGGCGGTAAAGAGTAAAAAAGAACTTGCCAATATAATCAAAGCGCAAAGAATAACAGAACACGTTTTATATGATGTTGTAAAGAAATTAAAGGTCTACGCCAGGACGGGGCAAGCGAAAATTACGGAAATTGAGGTGGCCAACTTTGTAAAAAAATCTTTTGTCAAATATGGCGTGCCTGTTTTATCTTTCCCGCCTATAGTTTCCTTTGGGATGAATACAGCCAATATCCACCACAAGCCAACTTCCGCGAAATTAAAAAGGGGCGATATTATAATGTTTGATTTCGGATGCGCTGTAAATCATTATTGTTCGGATATGACCCGCTGCTATTTCTTCGGCGAACCATCCATAAAGCAAAGGAAAATTTATCTGGCGGTTCTTGAAGCTCAAAATAAGGCGTTAAGAAAAATTAAAAATGGGGAACGCAGGGCGAAAATTATAGATAAATCCGCGCGAGAATTTTTGAATAAGAAGTTCGGGGCAAATAAATTCCCGCATGGATTAGGGCATGGAGTAGGCACCGTTATCCACGAGTGGCCGAATTTCAAACCCAAAAGCGAAGATATAATACCTGTCGGATGCGTGATGACTGTGGAACCAGGACTTTATTTTAAAGGTTTCGGTGGGGTGCGAATTGAAGATATGATTTTAATCACAAAAAAGGGGTATAAAAATCTGACCAAAATTCCTAAAAATCTAGATAGTGTAATACTTAAATAAAAATGTTATACTCAAAAAATGGCAAATAAAAACCTAAAAATAGGAGTGCTTTTTGGAGGCAAATCGGCTGAGCACGATGTTTCTTTGCAGTCTGCAAAAAATGTAATTGGAGCACTGGATAAAAATAAATATGAAGTTATTCCTATAGGAATAGACAAGAAAGGCAAATGGATACTTGGTAGCGCTTCTAATTATTTTTTGAATGAAAAAAAATTAAAACTCACTAAATCAAATGAAAAAAATAGAGAGGTTGCTTTGTATGCACAAGGCGAAGGAGTGCTTACAGATATTGAAAATTCAAAAAATCAGAAAAAAATTGATGTTGTGTTTCCAGTTATGCATGGACCATTTGGGGAAGATGGAAGCATTCAAGGACTTTTAAAATTAGCCGGTGTGCCATTTGTGGGGGCAGGAGTTTTGGGTTCAGCGGTAGGGATGGACAAAGATGTAATGAAAAGACTTTTGCGTGACGCGGGTATTCCTATTGGTAAATTTATTGCTTTAAAGCAAGGAGAAAAAATTTCTTTTGAAAATATAAAAAAAGAGCTAGGAATGCCTATGTTTATCAAACCCGCAAATATGGGATCTTCTGTTGGTATAAATAAAGCCAAAAACAAAAAAGAATTTGAGCAGGCAGTGAAAGAGGCTTTTCTATATGATACAAAAATAGTTGTTGAAGAATTTATTGATGGGAGAGAATTAGCAGTAGCGGTGCTTGGAAATGAACGACCGATTGCTTCAGGATTATGTGAAGTCTTAACCGATAGAAAGTTTTATGATTACGAGGCAAAATATAGTGATGAGAATGGGGCAGTAATACAAATTCCCGCAGAATTATCTGAAAAATTAATTAGCCAAGCACAATCTATTGCGATTGCTACTTATAAAGCACTTGAATGTGAAGGAATGGCACGCATAGATTTGTTTTTACAAAAAGGCAGTAATAAATTTATAGTTTGTGAAATAAATACCATCCCAGGTTTTACGAGTCATAGTATGTATCCGAAACTTTGGGAGGCAAGCGGAGTACCACAATCAAAACTCTTAGATAAGCTTATAAGTCTTGCCATGGAACGTTTTAAAAAAGAACAGAAATTAAAAAGCACAGTTTAGTAAAAAAGATATGAAAAAAACAGACCTTTCTTATATAGAATTATCAAAAAAGAATTTGATACATAATTTAAAGACGCTAAAAGATTTAACCAAGAAAGCCAAAATTGTGGCTGTTGTAAAAGGGAACGCATATGGGCACGGGCAAAATGAAGTGGCTAAGATATTAGAGCCATTTGTAGATTATTTTCAAGTAAATAGTATTTTTGAATTAAAATTGTTGCGTAAAATAAGTCGTAAAAAAACTTTTGTCTTAGGATATGTAGAAAAAAATGATTTATCTCGAGCCATAAAACTTGGATGTATTTTATCTGTTTTTTCTTTAGAACAAATGTCAACAATTTCTGCTATCGCAAAAAGTGTTAACATGGTGCAAGAGATTCATTTACCGATAGATGCATATTTAGGACGAGAGGGATTTTTAGAAAAAGAATTACCTAAAATTTTTACAGAATTAAAAAAATATAAAAATATAAAACTTACCGGAATTTATGCGCATTTTGCTAACATTGAAGATACGAATAATTTCACTCACGCGGAAAAACAAATTAATAAATATAAAAAGGCGATAGAAATAGCTGAAAAGTTCGGTTTTAAAAAATTGCAAACTCATATTTCCGCCACTTCAGGGCTTTTAGTTTATGAAAAAGAAAAGGGAGTTCATCCACTAGTACGTTTAGGCATAGGCGTTTATGGCATGTGGCCCTCAGGGCATATAAAATATTTATACAAAAATAAAATAGAATTGAAGCCGGTACTTTCCTGGAAAACCAAGATTGCTCAAATAAAAACTCTGTCAGCCGGAAGCACCATAGGTTATGGATTGACTCATATGGTTTATGTTTCGACTAGAATAGCGGTTATACCGCAGGGTTATGCTGACGGATTGGACAGGGGTTTGTCAAACAAAGGGGAGGTTTTAATTAGAGGCACCAGATGTAAAATTTTAGGCAGAGTGGCGATGAATATGTTTGTGGCTAATGTGAATCATTTGAAAGACATTAAAACAGAAGATGAAGTTGTAATCATTGGAAAACAAAGAAGGGAAAGAATAACTGCTGAAGAAATAGCTGAAAAAATTGATACCATAAATTATGAGATAACTACACGCTTAAGTCCGCTTTTGCCGAGGATAGTCATTTAACGGCTTGCTTTTTAAGGGTTTTTATATTAAGCTAGTCTTATGTCACAAGAAAGACTTATAAAGCTTGCCTGCTCTGCTTGCAAACGCATAAATTACTGGTCCAGCAAAAACAAGAAACTCGTCACAAAAAAAATAGAGCTTAAAAAGTATTGCAAATGGTGTCGCAAACAGACTAAGCATAAGGAGATAAAGAAATAGGCAAGATTACTGAAAATCCCCTAACGGGGATTTTCTTTTTATTTCTAAGGTAGCATAATGGTTATATAACATTATATATAGATTCTATTATGAAGAAAGAATTAGAAGTAAAAGCAAAAAAATTGAGAGTGAAAGGATATTCAGTTAAAGAACTTCATAAAATACTAGGGGTATCAAAAAGCACCATTTCTGTTTGGATACAAGGCATAGAACTTTCCGATAAAGCTGAAATTAGGCTTAAAAAAAATTATACAAATGGACAACTAGCCTCTCAAAAAACAATAAAAGAAAAAACTAGGCAGAAAAACATTCAAGCTGATAATTTCGCGGAAGAGGTACTTTCTAAAACTGATTTTACGAAAACAAACCAAACCGCGCTATGTTCCATGATTTATTTTTGTGAAGGTAATAAATCATTAAAAAGTCTTGTAACATTCACAAATTCTGATGCCAATTTAATTAGAACATTCTTATATCTATTTAGAAACTCTTTTGATTTAGATGAGAAAAAATTTAGAGTTTTAATGCATTTACATAAATATCATAACGAAAAAACACAAAAAGACTTTTGGTCTAACGTAACAGGTATATCACAGGAACAATTCA
Source organism: uncultured Candidatus Saccharibacteria bacterium (assembly GCA_964478145.1). Lineage (GTDB taxonomy): Bacteria > Patescibacteriota > Minisyncoccia > Phycocordibacterales > UBA9973 > UBA9973. The sequence continues at coordinate 4,595 of CAYZGS010000055.1, forward strand.
ACAGAAGTTATTTAAAGCCAAACAGCGGAAAGTATAAAAAAGAAGGTTATCAGGGTTGTATTAAAGTTCATTATGCAGATGTTTCTGTGGCGCGTAAACTGCAGTCTGTTGCAAAAATATTCATGGAAAGGTATAAATAAGGTTACGGGCGATTAGTTTAGTGGTAAAACGAAGGACTCCAAATCCTTTGACGGGAGTTCGATTCTCTCATCGCCCGCC
>CAYZGS010000056.1:0-4697 GCA_964478145.1 uncultured Candidatus Saccharibacteria bacterium
TCCGCTTCGGCAATTTCAGCAATCTTGTCTACAAAATTTATGGCTCCAATAAAACCCTTAAACTTATATTCTTTGGAAATTGTTTTTCCTTTTTCATCTAATACCCAATCAGAGGCTTGCGCTAAATATTTTTCTGTCTCGCTCTTAGAAAGGGGTACTGTTCCCCCTTCGCACGGGACACATTTTTTATTTAATAAATCATTCATAAACACATTCTAGCACAAATTAAGAACATAAAAAATAATTTATATATTGATTTTTATGTTCTTATTATGCTGTTTTTTCGCGCAATCTGGCTATTTTATAAATTGCAAAAACAAGTAGGCAAGTGGCAATCCATTGAGTCAGAGACAGTATTGTGTGATACATTATCATATCTATCAAAATAGCCATAAAAGGAAAAGTGAGTTCTAAAATAGTGGAAATATGTACCGGAGTCTTTGCGAGACCCCTGTAATATATTAGCAGAGCGACCATGCCGGTAGAAACGGCAATTAGGGCAAAAAGTCCGAATTGAGGAAGGGTCGGCGCGGCCAAACTAGAACCGTAGCCAAACAAGAATATCACAGGCAGAACTATCAGAACGGTAAATAAAAATCGATAGAAAGTGCTGGCTTGAGAACTGACTTTATTTAAAAGCATTTTGGAAAAAGTAGTGGACGAACCCCAGGCAAAAGCGGCACCGAGCGCGTATAAAGCGGCAATGACAGTGCCTTCGCCTGTCTCTAAATTCACAAGACCATTTTTAAACGTTACAAAATAAGCCGAAATAAGAGCAACCACTGCCCAGATAATATAGCGTTTATCCACTTTTTCTTTCAGGAAAATTCTAGCGGTGCCGATGGCGAAAATAGGCTGGAGTTTTTGTAAGAGAAATATTACGGAGAAAGAAATAAAATGCACTTTCAGAAGGGCGGTGGTGAACCAAAGCGTCCCTAGAAGTCCACTCAAAATAGATATTAAAACAACTAAGAAAAATTCTTTTCCGGTAAATCGCGTTTTTAAAATATATTTATAAGCAAAGGGAAGCAAAATTACAAGACCGATCAAATGCTCAAAGAAAATGATAGTAATAGGAGGAAGCGAATATAAATATCTCCGAATAACTCCATCAAATGCCCATAAAATGGCGGCAAATATTATGAACATAGGGCCGGTGTATTGTTTCAACATCTTTTTAAATCTTTTTTTATGTGTGTTATTAATTCTTTCTCAGTTTTAAATTTTTTAAACTTTCTTAGAAATTTATTTATTTCAAGAGTTATTTTTCTGCCATAAAGATTCCCTTTGAAACCAATCAAGTGCGCTTCTATTTTGGGCAAACCTGCCTTATCAAGAGGACCGATTATTATTCCCGCCCTCGTTTTCGCTCCGGCGGACAGGTCCACTTCAAAGCAAACCGCTCCAGCGTAGATTCCAAGTGGAGGCCTTTTTCTCATCCTGACAAAACCGTTTCTGCTCAAATTTATGGTCGGAAAACCGATTTTCCGGCCATATCCGCCTCCCCTTACCACTCGCCCTCTTACTATATATTTCATCATTTAAAAAATCTAAGGCGTCAATCTGTTTATGTCCCTGGGAAAAAGAGTGGCCTCTTTTACATTGCCAAGGCCTAAAATTTTTTCCAAGAAGCGGTCAATGCCGAAGCCAAATCCACCATGAGGAGGCAGGCCGAACTTAAAAGCTTGCAGGTAATATTTATATCCCGGGTGTTCGGGGTTCAACCCGGCCTTTTTCATTTGGGCCACCAGATTTTGATAACGATGCTCGCGCATCGGACAAGTGGCAATTTCCAGTCCTCTGAAAAGAAGATCCGCCCAGAGCACGGTAGTAGTATCTTGCGGATTGATCATATGATAAAACTTCATGCCCTCAACCGGAAATTCGGTGACAAAAACAGCTTCGCAGCCGTTTTCTTTCTTTGAATAATCGCAAATCCATTTTTCCTCTTCCGGACGCATATCTTTTTCTCCAACCGTATTTATACCCGTAGCTTTGGCATACATTTCGTGTACTTGTTTCAAGGTATATCTCGGGAAAGACGGTTTCAATACCAATTCCGGAGCGTTTAAACTTTTTAATTCTTCCACATGCTCTCCGTAAATTTTTGTCAGAACATTGTAAAGAAGATTTTCCGTCATTTTTAAAACATCATCGTGTGATTCTATAAATCCCATTTCAATATCAAGCATAGTAATTTCGCTTAAATGCCTGGAAGTGGTGCTCGGCTCCGCCCGGAAAGTAGGACCTATTTCAAAAACCCTTTCAAAAGCACCCACCATAATTTGCTTGTAAAATTGGGGGCTTTGGGCCAGGGTCGCCTCTTTGCCGAAATAATCAAACTTAAAAACTTCCGCTCCCCCTTCGGTTGCTCCGGCTAAAATTTTCGGGGTCTGTATTTCCACAAATTCATTCTGATTTAGAAATTCTCTTAGATAACGGTTTAATTCGCTTCTAATTCTGAACACTTTGCCCTCATTTATATTGCGCACTCCTAAAACTCTGTACTCAAAAAGGGTGTCTAAGTTGTCTGATTTATGGCTCAGCGGTTTGTCTATTTCTATCGGCGATGTTTCTGTGACCGGCAAGATAACCGTGATTTTAGGATCATGAATTTCAATTCCTCCGGGGGCACGCGGTTCTTCAGCCACAGTTCCGATAATCCCAAAAACAGTGCCGATCTGAAGCCCTTCCAGTTTTTCCGATTCTTCTTTCGCCTCCACTAAAATCTGCGAGACTCCGCTTCTGTCTCTTAAGACCACAAACATCATGCCGCCAAGCAGACGTTTCTTATGGAGCCATCCCTGCATCAAAATTTCTTTACCAATATGGTTTTTTATGTCTCTGGATAAAATTCTATCTCTCATAAAAACGAGTATATCATAACACAAAATATTAAACAAAAATCTTATTTCCCTTATAGATATACTTTACCATAAAAAATTAAATAAAAAAAACAGCGGAAAATCGTAATCTCCCGCCGTTTATAGATTGTCCTTTGTAGGGACGAAAAATCTTTTGTTATATTACAGGTTTAGAAGGCGCAATATAATTCGTTTCAAACACAAGTTTACCCCTCCTTCCTTCATGATTTGGGATAGACTTATCTTTTTCTATTTCACTTAATTCTGTCTTCTTCTCCTCCTTATCATCTTCATCCCCTGATTTCGGTTTTAGTTCAGAATCGTCTTGATTTTGCATTATACTCTCCTACCTATTTTAATGAACTATCCACACCTCAAAACAATTATTTATTTGAGGCTGGTGTATGTGTTTATAAAAGATTATAAGCGCATATATCAAACTCAAATTTTGTAAAAATAAAACTGGCTTCGATTTTATGTCGGAGCCAGCTTTGTTTTTATATTTCGTAAATTGATTTCTATACAAAAACAAACGGCTCCTTTTTAATAAGGACGACTCGGAAAAAACCATTGATTTTTATATTTCTAACATCTTTCATATCCAGTATTACCTATACTAGCACACATTTTATACTAAGCAAGAAAATATGTGAAAAACCCGCACACTTACTTTTGTGCGGGAAAATTCTCATCAGAGGCTGACCCCTATTTTCCCCCGCACTTCTTCCATCTTTTTTGACGCTATTTTTTTGGCTTTTTCACCGCCCGCCTTTAGGATTTTCAGAGCTCCCGGAATATCCTCAGCAAACACTTTTCGCTTTTCTCGTAAAGGTTTTATAAATTTCTCCATATCTTCAACCAACAGTTCTTTCAGTTCTTTGTATTTGCCAATCTTGTTTTTATAAACAGGCAAAAGTTCCGCCGCCGAGCGGAGCAGATTGTGTATGGCATAAACATTTTTTGGTATTCCCTCATCCGAGTCTGTAACTATGCCCATCACGCATTTTTTTATTTCTTTGTATTCGGCAAAAAGCGGAATAGTATTATCATAACTCTTGCTCATTTTTCTGCCGTCCGTGCCGGGAACAATTGCCATATCTTTCATTATCACCGGTTCCGGAATTTTGAAAGTGTCGCCAAAAATGCGGTTAAATTTTTCTGCCGTATCCCGCGCTATCTCCACGTGCTGTTTTTGGTCAGCTCCGACAGGCACCACATCCGGACTGTAAAGAAGTATATCCGCCGCCATCAGCATGGGATAATTAAATGTCCCCACGGATATTTCTTTATCCTTAGCTTCCGCGTCTTTGAAGGCATGGGCGCGCTTCAGGTATGGCACAGTGGTAAAAGTATCAAAAATCCAGGCAAGTTCGGTATGTTCGGAAATATCAGACTGTTTAAATATTATAAGTTTTTCAGGATTTAGGCCAATAGCCAGATAATCAAGTAGAATTCCTACTATATTCTTTTCCATTTCTTCCTTATTTTGAATAAAATTCAACGCGTGGTAATCGGCTATAAAAACATAGCCGTCATAATCTTTCTGCAAATCCACAAACTGTTTTATGGCGCCGAAGTAATTGCCAATATGAGGCGCTCCTGTGGGTTTAACACCTGATAATAGTACTTTCTCGGACATATTTAATATGATATCATATTTGTCCACATTTTAATAACATACTTACTCATTTTCTGGCTTTAACTATTTTTCGACTGTGCTAGAATGTCTCTAACCTGCCCCGTGCTAAATTTTTGATTACGGGGCATAAAGATAAAGATTATCAGTTAAAATTTTAATATCGGGATGGCAAAAGAAAAGAAAAACAATCTTCG
>CAYZGS010000057.1:0-4655 GCA_964478145.1 uncultured Candidatus Saccharibacteria bacterium
TTTTTATGTGCAAGCCGTCCGCAATGTTCACGTGCTTTCAAAATATAAAGCAAAGAAAAGTTTCAGCGCGGGAAGAGGTGAAGACGGCGGAAATAAAAGTTTGCATGGCAAAAAAGGAGATGATTTTATTCTGGAATTGCCGGCAGGTTCCGTCATTACTAGTTTAAAGACAGATGAAAAATGGCAGCTATTGGAAGAAAACCAGAAAATTTTGCTTTTAAAAGGCGGACACGGCGGTTTCGGCAATGAACATTTTAAAAGCTCTACCAATACCACTCCGAAGGAATGTCAGCCGGGTAAAGAAGGCGAATATGGAAATTTTTTTATAGAATTGGAGCTTTTCGCGGATGTCGGATTAGTCGGATTTCCTAACGCCGGCAAATCATCTTTACTCAATGCCATAACGAAGGCAGAAGCAAAAGTAGGAGATTATGCTTTTACCACTCTTGATCCGAACCTGGGGGATTTTTATGGATATATTATTGCCGATATTCCTGGGCTTATTGAAGGAGCGAACGAAGGAAATGGATTGGGAGTAAAATTTCTGCGTCATATAAAGCGGACCAGAATACTCGCGCATTTGGTGTCTTTTGAGAATGCGAATATGGCTAAGACCTACAAAGAAATCCGTAAAGAATTGGAAAGATATGACCAGAATGCTGGTTTGGGAAAAGAAGGATTGGCAGAAAAAGAGGAGATAATAATTTTGACTAAAGCTGATACCGTGGAAGACAGTAAAGTTATTGAAAGGAAGAAAAAGGAATTTGGGAAACTGAATAAAAAAGTTTTTCCAATTTCTTTGTACGACGATAAATCTGTAAAAAATTTCAAAGATGAACTTGTCAAAATCCTAAAAAAATAGCAGATTAAAATTTCACACAAAGACGGGTAGATGTTATGATTAGAAATCACCTGAAAAAATATGTTTGATTTTATAAAAAACCGCAAGAAATATTTCTACTATGCGATAGGCGCTATTGTTTTGGTTACAAGCGCGATATTTGTTTTTAACGGCCGAAAAACTACAGATGGAACAATCACAGTAGAACGATCTCTTTTTGTCAATCAAGTTTCCGTTTCTGGCAAGGTGGAGACAGAGAGCATAGCTCAACTGGGTTTTGCTTCTTCCGGCAGACTGGCAAGTGTTTTTGTAAAGAATAATGAAAGTGTGAAGCAAGGGCAAATACTTGCTCAGCTTGAAATCGGCGACTTGATCGCCGATTTGCGCATCAAAGAGGCCAATTCCAAAACTTCCGACGTGGACTTGGAATCGGTAAAAGACAAACTGCAAAAAGTGACTTCTCAAGAAAATGCAAAAGTGGCAAATGTTTATAGAAATTTGTTAAGCGAAGATTTAGAACTGATTCCGGAATCAGCTGATTACACCGCTACCCCTCCGAATATTACCGGCGTATATGACGGTCAAGAGGGAACTTATAAAATAAATATAGGAAAGGAAAATGTAACATCCAGTGATTTTATTCTTCGTACTTTCAATTTGGAAAAAACAAAAAACAAAATAAATGAGGAAGGATTTACCATACTTGGCACCAAGGGCCTCTATATTTCTTTTGATGATGATTTAGAGAATTACGACGACACCACCTGGTATTTGGATATCCCGAATAAATCTGGAGATTCCTACTTGGCAAATTATAACGCATATATTGAAGCGAAAGATGATCGTGATTTGAAGATAAAAGACGCCCAAACAGAATATGATAGACTTCTGAGCAAAGGAAACGACGGTTCCTCCGTGGCGGAGGCGGAGATTCAAAAAATAAATGCTGAAGTCAGAAAAAACACAATCTATGCCCCATTTAATGGGAAGGTAACCAATATTGAAAAAGAAATCGGCGAAATCATTTCCACGAACGAGTCCCTGATTACCATGATGAGTACGGGTACCTTTCTGATAGAAAGCTATGTACCGGAAGTGAATATCGCTCTGATCAAGCTCTATGATGAAGCTTTGGTGACTCTTGACGCTTACGGGGAAAATATTTTGTTCAAGGCGAAAGTCGTATCCATTAACCAGGCAGAAACTTTGAAAGACGGAATCTCAACTTACAAAGTCAAATTGCAATTTAATGAAGAAGATACCCGCATAAAATCAGGCATGACAGCCAATGTCTCAATAACAATTTTCAGCAAACCGGACGTAATAGCTGTTCCGGGCGGAGTAGTGTTTGAACAAGACAGCAAAAAATTCGTGCAAGTAAAAAACGGCAAGGTAATAACCAATCGGGAAGTGGTATTAGGAGATGTTTCATCTTTGGGTAAAGTGGAGGTGGTATCAGGGTTGGAAGAAGGCGATATGGTTGTTCTTAATCCATCTGCTTTTTCAGCAGAGTAATTTATGTTTTCTTTATTAAATATACGAATAGGATTTTTCCTGGCGAAAAGACAGATAAGAAGGTCAAATACCTGGACCACGGTGCTTATAATTTTCGTGATGTTTTTTACCTTTATCAATCTGGTGGTAGTAAGCGGGATTTTAGTAGGGCTTATTCAAGGAGCGATAGACGCTGTGCGCACCCATTATACCAGCGACGTAATTATCTCCACTTTAAACAATAAGACATACATAGAAAACAGTCCGGAAATAATGAATATTGTGGATTCTTTGCCTCAGATAGAGTCTGTCTCGGCGCGATATCTGGAAGGTGGCACTCTTGAAGCGAATTACAAGACGCGCATCAGTGATAAGGAAAAACCAAATACCGCCGCCGCTTCTATCACCGGTATAAATCCGCTGGCCGAAGACAAGGTGACCAATCTTTCCAAATTCATAGTGGAAGGGGGGTATCTGACTTCTCAAGATTATGACCAAGTCTTGCTCGGAGCCTATCTTGTTGAAAAATACTTGCCGATTGATTCGCCCGGGTTTTCCACTCTTCGGAATATTGCTCCCGGCGTGAAGATTTGGATTAATGTGCACGGAGTAGAGCGTGAAGTCACTGTCAAAGGCATTATAAAAGCAAAAGTGGACGAAGTCAGTATGAGGGTTTTTATGGTGGATTCCCAACTGCGAAGTATAATTGGGCGGAATGATTATAATGTGGATGAAATATCTATCAAACTAAAACCCGGAGTAGATCCGTCAATAATCCGCGATATTTTAAAACAGAATGGGATAGAACGGGTGGCGAAGGTACAAACTTACACCGATGCACAGCCCAAGTTTATTAAAGATATGGTTGATACATTCGCATTGCTAGGGAATATGCTCTCTTCTATCGGTTTGGTGGTCGCCTCTATCACTATTTTTATCGTTATTTTTATCAATGCCATTACTAGAAGGAAATTTATAGGCATCTTAAAGGGAATTGGAATCAGTGAAAGCGCCATCGAAATCTCCTATATTCTACAATCTTTCTTTTATGCTTTTTGCGGCTCAATTGTGGGCATTATCGCGCTTTACGCAGTTCTTCAGCCGTTCATAGCGACTCATCCGATAGACTTTCCTTTCAGCGATGGCATATTGGTGGCTCCCATCGGAGGTACCTTGTTTCGGGTGGGGCTTTTGATGATTACCACTATTATCGCCGGATTTATTCCAGCCCGTCTGATTGTCCGTAAAAATACTTTGGATTCAATTTTAGGCAGAAATTAATTATACTTGTCCCGTTCAAGATTCAGCGAACGGGACATAAAAAATATGAATTATCAATTAAAATAAAATTTTGGACCGAGATGATAGAAATAAGGAATTTAAAAAAAACATTTAAAGACGGAGAAAATACCACGGAAGTCCTGAAGGGAATTGATTTTGTGGCAGAAAGCGGAGAGTTTGTGGCTATTATGGGACGTTCAGGTGCGGGCAAAAGCACTTTTCTTTATCAAATGAGTCTTCTGGACGAACCAACGGAAGGTGAGATTTTTATAGATAAAAGAAATATGGGTTCGCTGACTATAAATGAAAAAACCTACTTCCGCCTCTCCGAGCTCGGTTATGTGTTTCAAGATTATGCTCTCCTTCCAGAAATGGACGCCCTTGAAAATGTGGCTTTGCCGCTTCTAATGCAAGATATGTCAGAGAAAAAAGCTTACGAAGAAGCGACAGAAGCCTTGATCAAAGTTGGGCTTGGGAAAAGACTTCGCAATCTGCCTGGGCAATTATCCGGAGGAGAACAGCAAAGAGTAAGCATTGCGCGCGCTATCGCCCATGAACCGCGAATCCTTTTTGCCGATGAACCGACCGCGAATCTGGACAATGAATCTTCCCGCATTATAATGGATATTTTTAAGGAATTGCATGAAGCGGGGCAGACTATTATTATGGTGACTCACGAAACGGAGTACAGCAAATTCGCCGGACGCATTATTCATTTGGATGATGGCCGGGTAGTCAAAGAACTGCTAGTGGAAAAATAAAAAGCTTAGACTTTGTCTTTGCATTTTGTATAATGAACATATGGAGGAAAAATATTATCCGACAATAGGTTTGGAGATACACGCAGAACTGAAAACAAGCACCAAGATGTTCTGCGGTTGCAAGAACGACCCAGATGAAGAAAAGCCGAATGTGAATATTTGTCCTGTGTGTATGGCGCATCCTGGTACATTGCCGGTAATTAATAAAAAAGCGATAGAAAATGTGATAAGAGTTGGACTGGCTCTTGGCGGAGATATCGCGGATTTTACAGAGTTTG
>CAYZGS010000058.1:0-2549 GCA_964478145.1 uncultured Candidatus Saccharibacteria bacterium
AATAGTAAAAAAAATAAAATATGATATTATAAGGGTGCATGACAAGCACAGAAAAACTACACAATTTAAGACACTCTTTAGCCCATCTTCTGGCGGCAGCTGTTTTGGACTTGTATCCTGACACAAAAAATACCATAGGCCCTTCAATAGAAGACGGTTTTTACTACGATTTTGATTTCAAAAACCCTATTTCGGATAAGGATTTACCAAAAATAGAAAAGAAAATGAAGGAAATTCTAAAAAATTGGACAAAATTTGAAGGCGCAGAAAAAAGTGCAGAAAAGGCAAAAGAACATTTCAAAAAGAACGAATATAAACTGGAACTTATAGAAGAAATAATAAATAAAAAAGAACCTATCACATTCTATACTTGTGGTAATCTTGCCTCGTCTGAAGCCAAAGGCTTTCATTCGGGGTTTACAGACCTCTGTCGCGGTGGACATCTGGAAAATCCAAGCAAAGAAATAAAACCGGATTCATTTAAGCTTGACCGTGTAGCTGGAGCCTACTGGCGAGGAGATGAAAAGAATAAAATGCTTACTCGTATTTACGGATTGGCTTTTGAAACAAAAGAAGAACTTGACGCTTATATAAATCTGAGAGAAGAAGCAAAAAAAAGAGACCATAAAAAACTTGGCAAGGAATTGGACCTCTTTACTTTTTCAGATTTGGTTGGTTCTGGACTTCCTTTGTGGACCCCAAAAGGCACATTAGTACGAAATCTTCTGGACGAATACGTTTGGGAATTAAGAAAAAAAGCCGGATACGAAAAAATAGAAATCCCGCATATCACCAAAAAAGAATTGTATATAAAAAGCGGGCATTGGGATAAATTTAAAGATGAACTTTTTCGTATTACCTCTCGTGAGGGTCATGAATTTGCTATGAAACCGATGAATTGCCCTCACCACACGCAGATTTATGCTAGAAAAGCGTGGAGTTATAAGGAACTTCCGCAACGATATGCGAATACCACCGCGTGTTACCGTGATGAACAATCAGGAGAACTATCCGGCTTTTTAAGAGTCCGTTCTTTTTCTCAAGATGATGCTCATGTATTTTGCAGAATGAATCAGGTGAAGAAAGAATTTGTGAAAATTTGGGATATTGTTCATGATTTTTATAAAGTGTTCGGCTTCAAACTGCAAGTGAGACTTTCTGTTCACGATTCCAAACACATGGAGAAATATTTGGGAAAAGAAAAAAAATGGAAAGAAGCAGAAAACATATTAAAAGATATCGTAAAAGAAAAAAAAGTGGAAGCGATTGATGGTTTGGGAGAAGCCGCTTTTTATGGTCCAAAACTTGATTTTATGGCAAAAGACTCTTTGGGTAGAGAATGGCAGGTAGCCACCATTCAACTAGATATGAATATGCCGGAACGTTTTGATCTAACTTGTATCAATGAAAAAGGTGAAAAAGAAAGAATCGTTATGTTGCACGCCGCTATTATGGGCTCAATTGAAAGATTTATGTCTATTCTAATTGAACATTTTGCCGGCGCATTTCCTCTCTGGCTCTCGCCCGTGCAGGTAAAGATACTTCCAATTTCTGGGGAAAAACATGCAGAATACGCCGAATCAGTTTACAAATATCTGAAAGAAAACAACGTCCGGGTGGAACTGGATGATTCAAATGAATCATTGGGTAAAAAAATCAGAAGCGCAAAAATAGAAAAAATTCCATACCTAGTTATCATCGGAGATAAAGAAAAAGAATCAAAGAAACTCACTATAGAAAAAAGAAACAATGAAAAAATAGAAAACATCACAACTGAAGGATTTCTCGCAAAACTCAAAAAAGAAATAGAGGGAAAAAAATAATTCAAAAGAAAAAATAACTTACATATGGTATTTTTATTTAGACCCTTATTTTCTTAACATACTATATATGGTATACTAAGACATAAATTTAATGCCACACATATCATCAAAAAAATTAAAGAAAGAGCATCTACAGAAATTATACAACGAATTCAGTTCGGCTCTTGAAAAATCGGCTAAAAAATCTTGGATAAAATTCTTTCTGGGAGATTTTCTAACCCATACAGAAAAAATAATGCTAGCTAAAAGATTTGCTGTTATTTATCTTTTATCAAAAAACATTCCAATAACGTACATCGCTGAAACTCTTTGTATGAGCCCAACAACTATTTTTAGAATGTCATTTAGATATGATATCGGGAAATACTCTTCTCTTCTAAAAATAATAGAAACTCAGAATAAAGATATTTGGACAATTTTGGAAAAAATCTTGAAAGCTGGATTACCTCCTCGCACTGGAAGGGGTAGATGGAAATTTTTGTATAATTAGATTCATTTTTAGAAAACTTTTAATTTCTTAACATATCATATATGGTAGGTTAAGGAATACTAGAAAGAAAGTTAGAGATTATAAATATTTTTAAATATCAATCTCGGCTAGTTTAGCATTTGATTGGATAAAAGACTTTCTAGGCGGAACCTCGGAACCCATTAAAATTTCAAAAACCCTGTTCGCCTCTTCCGCGTCATCTACATTCACTTTTTTTAGCACCCGATGGGCCGGAT
>CAYZGS010000058.1:2559-4592 GCA_964478145.1 uncultured Candidatus Saccharibacteria bacterium
CTCCTTTCCATCGTCAATGCCCACGCGCAAGAGCACCCGATGGGCCGGATCCATAGTTGTTTCCCAGAGCTCCTCCGGATTCATTTCTCCAAGACCTTTATATCGCTGAATGTGTATTTTATTTGATTTTGTTTTTGCCTCTTTTCCTTCGACAGGCTCAGGACCTTCGGCTTCTTCTGTTTCTATATCTGTCTCAATAGCTTGTATCTCACTTACATCCGCTCCTTTACCGATAATTTTTATTTTTTCTTCATCAGAATACGCATAACTCACTTCCTTTCCCTTTTTTATTTTATAAAGCGGCGGTTGAGCTATGTAGATATATCCAGCCTCAATTACCTGTCTAAAGTATCTATAAAAAAGAGTGAGCAAGAGAGTGCGGATATGAGCGCCATCTACATCGGCATCTGTGGCAATAATTATTTTATGGTAACGTACCTTGGAAAGATCAAAAGTGTCCCCAATGGAAGTACCCATAGCTATGACAAGCGCTCTCACTTCTTTTGAGGCGAGCATTTTATCTATGCGCGCCCGTTCAACATTTAAAATTTTTCCGCGCAGTGGCAGTATCGCCTGAGTGCGTCTATCCCTGCCCTGTTTTGCCGAACCTCCGGCGGAATCTCCTTCTACCAAGAATAGTTCAGATTCACCTGCGTCTTTGGTTTGGCAATCTGCCAGTTTTCCTGGAAGGGTCATGCCTTCAAGCGCTCCTTTGCGAAGTACTGAATCTTTGGCCGCCTTAGCCGCTTTACGAGCTTTCATGGCAAGGATGGCTTTATTGATTATGAGTTTCGCATCGTCAGGATTTTCCTCCAAAAAATTAGAAAATGCTTCTCCTAAAACAGACCCGACGGCGCTCTGTGCTTCCATAGAGCCCAGTTTCGCTTTGGTCTGACCCTCAAACTGAATTTCACGGAGCTTTACAGAAATAACGGCGGTTAAACCCTCTAAAACATCTTCGCCGGTAAACCCCCCTTCAGAATCTTTCATCATTTCATTTTTTTTGCAGTAAGTGTTCAGGGTTCTGGTAAGAGCTGTTTTAAAACCTGTTACATGCGTTCCCCCTTCTCCCGTATAAATATTGTTTGCAAAGGGAACCACATGATCCACAATGTCATCTATGTATTGAAGGGCTATTTCCACCCCTACCCCGTCCGATTCTTTTTCAATATAAAAAATATGATCGTGAATTAATTTTTGAAATCTATTGTAGTATTTTATAAGAGAAACAAGCCCACCTTCAAAATAGAAAGAAACAGAAGGTAATTCAAGTTTTAGTTCTCTGAAATAGAAGATGTCCGAGTCGTCTATTTTGCCGGAATAATCTCGGGCATCAATTATTAAAATCCTCAATCCCTTCACTAAATATGCTTGTTGTCGGATATGGCTGATTATCGTGTCCCAATCAAACTTTATATCTTTAAAAATTTCCTTATCTGGTTCAAAAGTTATAATAGTGCCATTCAGCTTGGAAGAACCAACCTTTTTCACCGCGCTTTTATTTTTGCCTTGAGAATATTCCTGCACGTACTTGCCACCGTCGCGGTGCACTTCGGCTTTGCAAAAGATAGACAAGGCATTGACCACGGAGGCGCCTACTCCATGCAAGCCTCCGGAGACTTTATAGCCTTCCCCTCCGAATTTTCCCCCGGCATGCAAAGTGGTCATAACGGTTTCCAAAGCGGAGACTTTGGTTTTTTTATGTATATCAACGGGTACCCCTCGTCCATTATCCGCCACCCGCACACGATTATTCGGCAAAAGTACAATTTCAATATCATTGCAGAATCCTCCCATAGCTTCGTCGCGCGAATTATCAAAAATTTCCCAAACTAAATGGTGAAGTCCCTCAGGGCCAGTGGTGCCTATATACATTCCCGGACGCCTCCTGACAGGCTCAAGGCCTTCTAGAACTGAAATGTCCGAAGCATCATAATGATGTCCGTTTTTTACCTCTTTTTCCTTAGCCATTATATGGTAAATCAATCACCCCGCGGCAAGCCGACGGGGTATGACCGGAGGCAGAGCCTAGA
>CAYZGS010000059.1:0-4563 GCA_964478145.1 uncultured Candidatus Saccharibacteria bacterium
AGAACGAACAAGGATGCACGCTGTCTAATATCGCGGATACGAGGAGAAGCGGTAAAAGCCATGTTCCTTGTTTGCTTATACTCCAGATAATAGACGCTGTTGCCGGACTGTTTTTTAGAATAACCAGCCCAATGATGACAATAAGAATAATACTAATTGTAATAATAATTTTTTTCATAGAATTATTACGGAGTTACATTCACTTTGAATTTAAACTCTATTACATTATTGTTCTCATCTTCCAGAAAGACAGAACGCTCAATAAGCCCAACCCCAGTTGGACCGTGGGCATTTGGGTCATATACAACTTCAATATCAAGCGACTCGCCGGTTTTTACAATGGCATTGGCCTTGGGCACTGCCCCGCCGTGACCTGGCATACCAAATGGTCTGCCCCTCTCTCCATTTTCGTCCACAATATAGGCAGTAGTACACATACAAGAAGTAGTTACACTCGGAACTTTTATGTCTTGAGCCGAATTATTAGTTACTTTGAATATTTTGCTGACATTTCCATTCTTCATAGAGATTGTGCCGAAATCATAGAACGTTTCTAGGGCGGTTAAAGCGGTGACTGTTCTAGCCAAATAATATTTTTCAGACCCTTCAGCGCTTAATTTATTGTTATCCACTGATTTACTCCACCACACTAAGCTCCCAACACCGATAATAATTACTATTAGTGAGATAATTGTTCTTTTATTCATAAGATTTTAGATAATTTACAATAGTAAAAAATCCCCTGATGAGGATTTAAAAGACAGAGCTAAAAATTTTACGACAAAATAATCAGCTATGCCTTAAATATGAAAGAGAGGGACTATTTTCAAAAAGCGATAGCCATTTAGTTATTGTATCCGAGTAAGAATATAATTTTTTATTATCTAAATAATATTTCCATCTGTAAAAATGTTTTTTTTGATTTAAAAAGTCTTGTTTGCCAAAAAAATACAAAATAATCCCTAAAATCATAAACGAAAAAATAAGTAGTGATGAAAAAGTTGTATTAGAAAATTGTCGCCAATTATTGATGTGGTTAAAACTATTTTCACATATTGAAGATCCATTTTGAGCATAAGGACAATTTACCATAGGTGTTTCGGTTATATGGTTAAATTTAAATAAACCAAAAATCCCTATACTTATATAAGCAACTAAGATTAAAATTCCTATAAATAATTTTGCATCATCCAATTTCATTATGTTTCTATAATAAAATAATCCATTTAAAATTATTTTGCATTATTGATAATATTTTGAATAATTTGATCAATCTCTCTGGGTCTCTCACCTAAATCAACTTGCGGAAAAAATTGCGGTAGAATAATCGGTCGCATACCAGAAATAAAAGTCTGTCTGTCTTTGACATAGATATTTATCTTGCAAGGCAAACAAAGACCAAGTTTTATATCTTTATTCAAAAACTCATTGGCAAATTTTGCACTACAAAATTCAATAATTTTAAATGGTTCTCTTGCAAATCCTTTTTCACTTAAAGTCTGTTGTACATCATGAACATACAAAACTCGCATGCCGGCTTTGTTAATTTCGTCTTGCACATTTTGCATTACTACATCAAAAGTTTTTGTAGTAGTTGTAGTATAATCAAATTCCATATTATTTTTATTGTTAAATTATAATTAATTGCCCAAATCTTTTTTCTTTTCTTCAAATTCTTTTTTATCTATTTCACCTTTAGTATATCGTTCTTTCAATATATCAAGAGATTTATTACTATCTATTCCGCTTATTTTATTACTACGAACAAGCCAAACAATAAAATAAATAACTGCTACCCAAAATAAAATCATCATAATTCCACCTCCCCAAAAATCCATCATATTACCTATATTAAACCTCTCATAACCATTATATATTCCATACATCATAATTTTTTTAAATTAATTAATAATCTTTTTTACCTCTTTTAATAATTTTCGACTTTTATAATTTCTTACTTTTAATGCGTAATGAATTCCCGACCACGGATACCGAAGACATCGCCATTGCAAATCCGGCAAAAATCGGCGAAAGCAGCCAGCCAAAAATCGGATAAAATAATCCTCCAGCCAGCGGAATACCTATAATATTATAAATAAACGCCCAAAAAAGATTCTGCTTGATTCCACGCATTGTCATTTTTGAAAGTTTTATTGCTTTCACAAGTTTTGAAATGTCTCCATAAAGAAGTGTGATGCCAGCGTACTGTATTGCCACATCTGTGCCGGTGCCCATGGCAATGCCCACATCAGCCTGCGCCAACGCTGGCGCGTCGTTTACACCATCCCCCGCCATTGCCACGATTTTTCCTTGTCCTTGTAGTTCTTTAATTTTCAACAATTTATCCGCAGGCAAAATATGCGCCACCACTTCATCAATCCCAACGAGTGATGCCATATAGTTTGCCGCTTTTTCATCGTCACCAGTAAGCATTACCACTTTTATTCCAAGCTTGTGTAAATCCACCACGGCTTGTTTGGATTCGGTTTTTATTTCATCCGCCACCATTACAAAACCGAAAACTTTTTCAGCTGTTGCAAGAATAACCGGGGTTTTACCTTGTATTGTAAATTGTTCAATCTCCGCAATATTGAAAGAAATTCCAAGATCTTTGATTAATTTCACATTACCGGCAAAGTATTCCATATCATTAACTAATCCGCTTAACCCCTTTCCTTTAATTGCCTTGAAATCTGAAATTGGAAACATTTGTATATTTTTTTCCTTCGCATAAGAAATGATTGCGCGAGCTATCGGATGTTCCGATTTGTTTTCAAGTGAGGCGAGTATGGAGATAATCTCATTACCTTTTAAATCAGAATAATTTTGTATATCAACCAATGTGGGTTTACCTATTGTAATCGTTCCCGTTTTATCCACAATCACTGTATCTACTTTATGAAGTTTCTCAAGAGTGGCCGCATCTTTAATTAAAATTCCTTCTCTGGCACCTTTGCCCACCCCGACGATTATCGCTGTCGGCGTCGCTAGGCCTAAAGCGCAAGGACAAGCGATAACTAATATACCCACAAAGGAAACAAGGCCAAAAGACAGTGCTTGTGAGAATCCTAAATACTGCGTACCAACAAGAAGCCATAAGCCAAGTGACACAAAAGAAAAGACTAAGACGACAGGAACAAACACTCCGGAAATTTTATCAGCCAGTGCCTGTATCGGCGCCTTGCTCCCCTGCGCTTCTTCCACCATTTTAATAATTTGCGCAAATAAAGTTTCTGCCCCGACTTTCATTGCCTTAAATGTAAACGCCCCGCTCGTATTTATCGTTGCGGCTATTACGCTGTCTCCCACTTTTTTGCCGGCGGGCATCGGCTCGCCAGTCACCATTGATTCATCGATAAAAGATTCTCCCTCGGTAATTATTCCATCCACTGGAATTTTTCCCCCGGGCTTTACGACAATCAAATCACCATGCACTACTTCGTCAACCGGAATTTCCATTTCCTTTTCATTTCTGATAACCAAAGCGGTCTTAGCCTGAAGACTTAAAAGTTTTTCAATAGCATCACCCGTTTTTAATTTTGAACGAGCTTCCAGATATTTGCCGAGCGCAATAAAAGTAATGACAATAATTGTTACATCGTAATAAGTTTGGGTAACGTTGATAAAAGGATCAAGGGACTGTTTAAAGGCAGTAATGATAAAACTATAGATAAAAGCTACAGATGTGCCAATACCAATAAGTGTATCCATATTTGCTTTGCCATAGCGTAAGAAACGATAAAAACCAAGTAAGTATGGCTTGCCGACTACAAAGAGCGTGTAGGTAGCCATTACTGGCAATAAATGATGGAAAAATTCACTAATGGTATAACTCATTTCAGGCACTGCTTTGTATTGAGCTAAAATATCCCAAGTCATAATAAAAACACTGATGATGGCAAGCGGAATAACAGAGATAATTTTCTTTTTCATTAAAGCAAGCTCGGTCAATTTTTCGTTTTTTGATTGGTTTAGTCCAAGGTGCTCCGCATGTTCGCTCTCAGACATATTCATTTCTTTTGTATCAGAAATCACCAAAGAATAGCCCAGTGGTTCAATCTTTTTGGAAAGAGAAATAATATCAGTTTTTGATTCGTCAAAAGATATTTTTGCAGCTTCTGTTCCATAGTTAACTTCTGCCACAGAAACACCATCGGTCTTTTTTAAAGTTCTTTCAATAATTCCCGCGCATGAGGCACAATGCATGCCCTTTATTTTGTAGGTTTGGGTATTCATATTTTATTTGCGCTTTAGCTGATAAACTTTCAAAATCTCTTTTTTAGCCTTACCTGTTTGACCGCCTTTGATTTGATTAACCACACAATGACCTAGATGTTCTTCCATTAAAATGTCTTCAATATTTGAAAGACCTTGCTTAATGGCAGATGTTTGAGTGATAATATCTATACAATAGGCATTTTTCTCAACCATATTCTGTATACCACGCACCTGCCCTTCTAAAATTTTTAATCTTCTAATAAGTTTTTGTTTATTTGTGTGCATACTAAAAGTATATACCTCCTGGGGGGTATTGTCAATTGTTTGTACAGTTAACCATATGGG
>CAYZGS010000060.1:0-4465 GCA_964478145.1 uncultured Candidatus Saccharibacteria bacterium
CGGAGAAATCCTATTCGTCATTAGCCGACGAAAAGACAATTCCGAGCTAAATCCAATATTTATTGGAAAATGTGTAGAGACTAGATGGCGAACTCCTTACTCTTTTACAAGAAAGGAGATGGTATAGTCCAGACCCCAAATCCATCAAATGATGGAATAGCGAAAGCTATAGTGGTAAGCATAACCTTAAGACTCACGTTCGATTCGTGACCCCGCAACCCTTCGTCACTTCGTTCCTCAGGGCCTTCGGCCCGAATAAAGGAAACGAAAATAAAATTATTCACTGAGGTTATATAAACCCATACTCCCGAAAGATCTGCTCATAAAGAGCAATTACCCTTTTGGCTTCACGCAAAGAAAAATTAAAAGACGCGCCTTCATGGGCTATTTTGTTTCTAATAATATGAACTTCCCAAGCGGAGCTAAGACTGCGAAAATTCTCCCGATCAGCCCCCTTTAATTTATCGCCCAAATTTTCCCCCTTGAATCCCAGTTGAGTCATCAATTCTTCAAGCATGGTATCGGCTTCAATAACCGCCAGCTTCCAGTCGCTTTCGTTTGTTGAGGAGAGATAATTCAGAACTTTTATCCATCGTTCGTTGGCAGATATTTCTTCTTTCTCCCGGAATTCTCTTTCTTGCAAAGCTTGATGGTGGGCGTACTCGGCAATTTCCTGCTTCAAATGTTTATGCTGTTTGGCTCTGATTTCAAACATTCTGACGGTACAGTAAAGGATAATGGCAATAAAAAATATGGACAAAAAAGAAAGGAAAACATTAAAAGCCGTTAATGCCTTTTGATTAAAAATATAACCAAAAATTTCAAGACCGTGGCTAAACAAATAATCCGGGTTAAGAAATTTTGAACCAAGGAGCGAATTTTCTATGAGAGGATTTGGGTCCGATGGGTACATCCCAGTATAAAAATCTTAATAAATGATAATATGGCAATTATAACACGATTATTATTTTTCCCTTATTTTTTCAAATTCTTTGCCGACCTCAAAAAGCAAATCTTCTCTCTGGTGGGGCGCTATTAGTTGAATCCCAAGTGGCAATTTTTCACCTTCCCTTTGAACAAATCCCGATGGGATAGAAATAGCCGGAAGACCCGCCATATTGGCAGGCCCGGTAAAAATATCTTCCAAATACGCTTTTACCGGATCGTTTATTTTCTCTCCGATTTTAAAAGCCGGACCGGTAGTAGTGGGAGTTAAGACCAAATGAACTTTGCTAAAAGCTTTTTTATAGTCATTGACTATCAATTCTCTGACCATGGTGGCTTTGCTATAGTATGCGTCATAGTACCCGTGGGACAAAACGTAAGTGCCCAATAAAATTCTTCTTTTCACTTCCGGGCCGAAGCCATAGCCTTTGGTTCTAAGGTAATCATCTTCTAAATTTTCCCCATCTTTATGAATACCGTATCTAATGCCGTCAAAACGAGCTAAATTGGCTGAAATTTCAGCCGGAGTAATAACATAATAAGAGGGAACAGAATATTTAACATAAGGAAGTTCTATGTTTAAAATTGCATATCCGATAGATTTAAACTTCTCTACAGTTTCTTCAAAATTAAGAAGCGCTTCATGGTCCATGCCTTCTCCAATAAGGTGTCTTGGCACGCCAATAATCGGCGCGGTGAAGGACTGTCCTTCGTTTTTTACGAAGGACAGTCCTTCACGCAAATTAACTGAAGTACTGTCCATTTCATCCCTACCTTTGATTAAATTAAAAATAACTTCAACATCAGAAATATTTTTGCCGATGGCGCCTATCACATCTAGTGATGATCCCATAGCAATAAGCCCATTTCTAGACACCGACCCGTAAGTTGGTTTCAAACCCACCACTCCGCAAAAACTGGCAGGCTGTCGGCAAGAACCGCCGGTATCCGAACCAAGAGCTACCAATGCTCCATTCATAGCGACGCAGGCAGTAGAGCCCCCGGATGAACCTCCGGATACTCTTTTTGGATCGTGTGGATTTTTGGTCACACCATAAGCAGAATTTTCCGTGGAAACTCCCATGGCAAATTCATCCATATTGGTTCGGCCGATTATCACTGCTCCGGCTTCCTTCAATTTTTTAACAACAGTTGAATCATAGGTAGCCGTATAGTTCTCCAAAATCTTGGAACCCGCCGACACTTTGTGGCCCTTGAACAAAATGTTGTCTTTAATAGCGACCGGAATTCCAGTCATCAAGACGGCACTTCCGTCAGCAAATCTTTTATCTGCCTTTTTTGCCTGTTCCATCACATCTTTAAAAACTTCCAAATAAACATTCAGTTCCTTATTCTTCTCTTTTATCACCCTCAAATATTCCCCAGCCAATTTTTGACAGGTAAACTCACCGTTCAAAAAACTTTGATGCGCTTTCTCTATGGTCAGATTTTTTAAATCAAGCATGTATTTATAAAATTTTCTTTACTTTCAAAAATCCATCTTGGGAATCCGGAAACTGATTTTTCACAAGTTCGGGCGAAAAATCCTGGGATTTAAATTTATCTTCTCGCCAAACATTGCAAAGCTTGTATTCCGGTTTTATATTTTCTGTCCGTGTGACTAATTCAATCTGTTTTACATACCCCAAAATATTCTCCATGTCGGCCAGGAGGCTGTTTTTTTCTTTTTCTGAAAGTTCAATTCTGGCAAGCTTGGCCAGGTTTTCTACATCTTTGATATTCACTATAATAGTATAGCAAAATAAGACAAAAATTTCATTTCCGATGCTTTTTATCTGCCAACCAGCACTTTTATCCTGTCTTCTACCCTGGGATGCGTACTAAAAAGATTAGCAACCTTTTTACCCAGGTTTCCCCTCGCCCCAAATGGATTGACGATGAAAAGATGCGCTGTGGCTTTATTCGCATACCTCATTTTGCTTGAATGGTTGGAAATTTTTCCTAAGGCGCTTGCCAACCCTTCCGGATAACGGGTAAGAAGCGCACCGGAAGCATCCGCCAAAAATTCTCTTTTGCGGGAAATGGCAAGCTGAAGCAAGGTGGCAAAAATAGGAGAAAGAATCAAAAAAATCATCCCCACCAGCACCATTATCCCCCCGCTGTTATTATTGCCATCTCGGCTCCGCCCGCTACCGAAAAACATTCCGCGCAAAAATATATCCGCCACGATTGACACGAAACCTACTAAAACCACCACTGCGGTTGAAAGTAAAATATCCCTGTTGCCTATGTGCGACAACTCATGGGCAATCACTCCTTCAAGCTCTGTTTTATTTAAAATTGAAAGAAGGCCGGTGGTCACGCAAATAACTGCATGACTTTTATCACGTCCAGTGGCAAAAGCATTAGGCGAGCTATCTTCTATCACAAAGAGTTTCGGCATCGGAAGTCCTGCGGTTATAGAAAGATTTTCAACTATGTTCCAAAGTTCTGCGTTTTCTTCCTTTTTTATCTGCTTAGCATGATTTAACTTAAGTGCTATTTTATCGGAATACCAATAGCTTGCGATATTCATTACTATGCTAAAAATAACAAAAATGTATAGAATATTAGGATTCCCATAATACTGCGAGAAGAAAAAACCAATGCCTATGACTATTGCAAAAAATACGCCCATTAAGAGCCAAGTTTTGCTGATATTTTTTGACTGTTGGGTGTACAACGTTGCCATAACTTTTATCTAACCATAACTATTTTTAGTAAAGGTTCAAATAGTTTATTTTGTATGTGTATATAATACATTTTTCTGTTTATACAATCAAATTTATTTACCATTCTCTTTGTCAATTTTAAAATGCGATAGCGTATTATATTTGACATCAAAAATATTGTGGTCTATTATTAAAAGATGGGACATGTAGAGAAAGAATTAAAAGAGAAACGAAGGATCGGCAAAACGCAAAAAATTATCCTCAGCGCTATAGCGACTGCTGGTATCATAAGTATCGCTGTACTCGCCCCTAATGCTTTACAAGCTTTTGGCATGATAAGCAAAGCGATAGAGCGAAAAAGAAAATATGAGATTAAATCTTCTCTATCTAAATTAACAGATCGTGATTTAGTAGAATTCGTAAAAAATAAAAACGGAAATAAATTTGCAAAATTAACAGAAAAGGGGGAAAGAATTCTGCGTATGTCCGAATCAAACGGATATAAGATAAAAAAACCAAAAAAATGGGATGGGATGTGGCGAGTTATTACTTTTGATATCAAAGAAGAAAAAAGAGCTACTAGGGATAACATCCGTCAAACTCTTAAAACAATGGGTTTTTGCCAATTACACAAAAGTGTATGGGTATATCCTTATGATTGTGAGGATTTAATAACTCTATTAAAAGCAGATTTCAAAATAGGAAAAGATTTACTATATTTAGTTGCATATAAAATAGAACACGAAAAGCCATTGTTAAATCATTTTAATTTAAAAAGATAAATTTTGATTGGTTCACATACACGTCAGAATTAAAACGCTATAGCGTTTTAATTCTGACGTGTATGT
>CAYZGS010000061.1:0-4371 GCA_964478145.1 uncultured Candidatus Saccharibacteria bacterium
AAAGTCCAGCTCTCCCCTTTCTTGAAGCCATAATCAACCCCACGCTTGAGTGGTGAAGGCATTTTAACCTCAAAATAGAACGGAATTAACTTGGTATCGCTTTGAGTCTGAAAAAGTCTGTTTGTGTCCAAGCATTGCCGATACTTAGAGAAGAAGAGGACATAGATTTTAATTGTTATTATCTGTAAAAATATCTAAATATTTCTTGTAAACATAGGATTGACCATACTTCTTATCTTTATCTTTTAGGGTAAGAATTCCTATTTTTATAAATCGATCAATAACAGTTTGCGCTCCTGCGCGAGTAAATCCCGTCCATTTTTGAATAATGGTATTATTTACAATTGGCTGACCATATAGTTTTGGTAAGACCATTATTGCGCTCTCTGAAGCTCTCTTGCCGAGTGTTTGAATTTTTTCCATGTCTTTTTCGCGTAATATCGTAATTTCACCTACAATATCTATCGCTTCGTTTGCTATTTCAATAACACCATCTAGAAAAAATTCAACCCATTCTGAAACTTTTCCTTCTTCACTATGATAATCAGATAATTTCTCATAATAGAGTTTTTGATGCTTTTTAAAATATGAAGATAGAAACAAAACTGGTTTTTCTAAAAAACCTTCCTTCCATAAATAAAAAGTAATTAACATTCTTCCTGTTCTTCCATTGCCATCCAAAAACGGGTGAATCGTCTCAAATTGCGCATGAATAATACCTGCTTTTATTACAGTAGGAGTTGAGTCCTCTTTATTAAAAAATAATTCAAAATCATTTAATGCTTTATGCATTTCATCTATAGGTGGAGGAACAAAATGCGCATTGTCAGGACGAGTCCCTCCTATCCAATTTTGGCTTTTTCGAAATTCTCCAGGATCAGAAAAATGTGTCGCTCGAGCTTTCTGCATAAGTTTTTCGTGAAGCTCTCTAACAAATCTTAATGCCATTAGAAAATTATCTGTCGTGATTCTTTTTATTCCATAATTAAGAGCTTTTATGTAATGCAAAATATCATCAACATCTGCTGGTATGTTGTCGTTAACTTTTACCTCTGCTTCTATCGCATCAACCATCGTTGCCATTGTGCCTTCGATCTGACTAGATGAAGCTGCATCTTTTCTTAAATACATTAGGAGGAAAAAATCTGCATCAGGAAGAAGCTTGGTAATACCATCAAGCTTGCCCAAAAGACGCGTGGCCTCATTATTCTTTTTTAAGATTTTAGGGTCAAAATCAAAACCTGCCTTGGGTGGAAAAGGATTAGGAATAAAGGCCCTGAAACCTTCTTTTTGTTCAATATTTTTTCCTATTTCTGTCGTTTTCATGTGTTTGTATCTATCTTATTTCTAATGTATACAAAGTATAGCAGTTTGTATACATTGGGTCAAAAGATGTATACAAAGTATTTAATACACTTCCTGCTGATAGCATTTTTCACAGTAAACTAATTTCGTAATTACCTCTTCCACTACATATGGATTCATACATTAATTCTCCTCGTCCTGAATCGAGTATGTCATAGGAATCTTTTAAGGCTATATTGTTATCTGAATAATGTCGTGTTGTGTTCGTAGAGTGCCGATACTTAACATTTCTTGAATATAACAAAATAAAGATAAAAAAGAAACTTAAATTTTCAATTGAAATTAACCAAAAAACTGTACATCCCCATACTGCACACTCCCTGAAGTGGAATGCCTGCTTTCGGTATGCCTATGTCTATTTCAGTCTCTCCGGTTTGGGGTAGAATTTTTTGGAAACCAACAGAGCGAATCGCAAGCGATGCGGAGCAGTCGTATATGCCATCGGTTTTCATTATTAATTTGGTCGGTATACCGGCTTTGGCAGAAGAAATTTTCGGAGAATAGCCGCCGCCAGCGTTGATGGTAATGTATTGAATTCCGTCCTTTATTTCTGAATTTTCTACTAAAATAAAATTTTTATTATTATTTGTCTCGGATCCAAAAACAAAAATGGAGCCGAAAACGCCAAGAATGAGAATGGTTATTGCGATAAAAGAATTCTTGTTCATAAGATGATTATACACTGAATAGTGGATTAATAATACCCAAACCTGCAAGTTGGGCTAAAAGCGAAAATAATCCTAGTCCAATAACTACCACTCCCGCAGATTTAAAGAATAATGGCGCATGTTTGCTGTGCGCGAATGACGCCGAACCAAATGATAATAATAAAAGCATTGGCAAGGTGCCAAGAGCAAATGCGAACATAATCAAAAAACCAGACATAAAAGACCCACTTGAAAGAGCTACTACTTGCATTGATTGAGTAAATCCGCAAGGCAAAAAGAATGTCCCGAACCCAATCAGAAGAGGAGTAAGTGTCTTGTGTTCTATTTTTCTGAAAAAATTGAAGAAGCCCCCCGGTAAAGTAAAACGATTTCTGGAAAATACTCCTGTTAAACTTAAACCAAGCGAGAGCATCACAAGTGATGCCACAACTCCCAATATAGCGGTAAATGTAAAATTAATACCTATGGCATTTCCAATTAATCCAAGAACTCCGCCTAATATTGCAAAACTGACAAGTCTTCCAGTGTGAAAGAGCGTGAAGTTCTTTTTATCATTGATATCATCTTGAGATGCTTTAGCCGACAGTGATAAAACAAGGCCACCGACAATAGCAAGACAGCTTGAAACAGATGCGATTAACCCTATTATAAAGCTTGTTACTGGCGTAGCACTACCTCCAAGCCCCAGATTAAGGATTCCTGATTTTTGCAGAATAAAAAATAAAACCAAAAACAGCAAACCGATTGGAATCGCTTGCCAGATAGTATTATCGTCTTTTTTTTCTTCTACAATCTTTTCAACTGAAAGAGTATAACCATTTGGTTTTATTTTATTGGATAGAATCATGGCAAGTTCTTCAGGGGTTTGGTTGCTTTCAGTTTCAATTTCTACAGTTTCTTTTTTGAGATTGACTTGTGCGTTTTTAATAAAATCTTGCTCTTTTAAAACATCTTCAATCAAAATTTTACATGACGCGCAATGTGTACCAGTGACATGAAATGTGTATGTTTTTACCATTGAACATACAATTTATCACGAAAGATTAGGCTTTGCAATCTATTCCTATTTCAGGAAACCAATAGCTATTTACTACTTGTGAGATTTTATACATTTTATCTTCTTTTGCCCCTTGTGAGGCCATTATTTCCAACAATCCAAGCATAGCCATGCCGTGATTACAATCCGGAAAGTAAGTTGAATTACTACAACATGGCCGATGAATATTTTTTGCAAGTTTTTCCACTAGAGTTTGCTGTTCCGAAGTCAGGTCCACAAATTGGTGCATACTGTAATGGTCCATAGCGCTCCCATTAGAGAGTGTCCATCCGCCAGTAGAGGCAAAATTTCCCGCTCCTCCATATCTTGGATCCATCATGGGACCATTTTCCAGAATTGGATTCTTGTTCGCTAACCCAAATGCCCATAGCATGTTTAACATCATTTCAGAATTTTCCGGTGTGATGGTAATATTCCCGTTATGAGTACCATAAAGTAATTTTTTATCTACTTCGCCGAGTCCTCCTCTTTGACTGTATAAATTTTCAAATTTATCTTTATCAATCACTCCAGCTTCCACCATTTTTGCACCCAAGCTTCCCCAACGAAAAGAAAATAGTGCTGTTTGCGAAACAGGTGAAAAACCCAAAAGCAGTGTGAAAACAATAATTAACGAAGAATAGAAGATTTCTTTTATTTTATTTTTCATTTTTTTAATTTTAATTAGTGACTGATATTTTAAATAAAAAATATCAGTATGCCGATAATAATCATGGCAATACCGACCCAGAGTTTTAATCCTGCTATATTGTCTCGTTTCCACATTTGCACCTTATCAACCATTTCTTTCTTTGCTGATATAAAGAGCACGACCACGAGCGGAGAAATGAGAATCAGATTGTAGAGAAATAAATAACCGAAACCTGACAAGTAAGTAACCTGGTCGCGCAAGAGTCCGATAACCATCAGGTAGGGTCCGCCCATGCATGGGAATTGGCAGATACCGACCAAAAACCCAAGCCCAAATACTGCAGGAAATGAAGCTGTATCCATTAATTTACCCATGGCTCCATGAGCAACCCGGGGAATTTTTAGCTTGATCGGAAATTGAGGAAAAAAGCGATTTAGTAGGTTGATTACTCCGAAAATAATGAGAAGCGTCGCACCCAATTTTCCCATAAAGTGCGGAGTATTGAACAAGTGGAGTACTTTCAAAATTCCCAAACCAATCAAGAAGTAAGCTGTAAAGATTCCCATAATATATGTGCCACCCAATTTGAGAATTTTTTCCCGATTCATTTGTATGCCGAAGAGGAATGCAATCGTGATGAGGAGAATAGA
>CAYZGS010000062.1:0-3142 GCA_964478145.1 uncultured Candidatus Saccharibacteria bacterium
TTATAGATGTAAATAAACCGATAAAAGAACGCGGAAACAAAACTTTGAAAGATCTGATGCGCGAGCCGATAAAAAAAGGTGAGATAAAAATCATACCGGGCCGTTTTGAGAAGGTTTATTATCACTGGATTGAAAATCTACGTGATTGGTGTATTTCCCGACAAATTTGGTATGGGCACAGAATCCCGGTCTGGTATCGTGGAAACGAAATATACTGCGATACACAGGCGCCAAAGGAAGACGGTTGGATTCAGGATGAAGATACACTGGATTCTTGTTTTCCCTCCGGATTTTGGACTTTTTCAACCCTGGGCTGGCCCGCCTCTGTCAAAACTACGGCGGGCCAGCCTGAAAAAACAGGAGATTTAAAAAATTTCCATCCTACTACTCTTATCAATCCCGGCTACGAAATTCTGTTTTTCTGGGTAGCCAGAATGATATTGATGTCCCAATTTTTGCTCGGAGAAATACCTTTTAAAACAGTGTACTTGCATGGCATCTTACGGGACAAAAATGGCAAGAAATTCAGCAAATCAAGCGGAAACAATATGGACCCTGTGGATATTATAAGCAAATACGGGGCTGATGCCTTGCGCATGTCTCTGATTGTGGGTATTGGAGCCGGTAATGACAGCAATTTTGACGAGCATAAAGTAAAAGGCTATAAAAATTTCGCCAATAAAATTTGGAACATCGCGCGCTTTGTTTTGGAAAATGCAAAGGAAAATTCACAAGGCACAGCTCCAGAGATGCAAAAAGACTCAGCCTTTAGCGCCCTGGTGGAAGAATTTGAGGCGATGATTGAAGATATTACTTCCGATATGGAAAATTATCGCTTCCATATCGCCTCAGAAAAAATTTATCATTACCTTTGGCACAGATTCGCCGACGTAATAATAGAAGATAGTAAAAAAATAATAAAAAATGGCGGAAAGGAAGCTGAAGAAATAAAAATTGTTTTATATTATATTTTAGAAAATTCTTTAAAAATCCTCCATCCTTTTATGCCTTTCATTACCGAAAAAATTTGGTCTTTGATGAAGAAACGCAAAAAAGATGATTTAATTCTGGTCGCAAAATGGCCTTCCGTTTCCATTCAGGATGAAGCCGCAAAAAATAATGACCGTGAATGATCCAAAAACTTTAATGCTAGCCCTAGTGGGGGGAATGATTCCCGCTCTTTTGTGGCTTTGGTTTTGGCTGAAGGAGGATAAAGAAAAACCCGAACCAAAAGGGCTGATAGTTTTGATTTTTATCATAGGCATGATTTCGGTCATCCTAGTTTTGCCGATTCAAAGATTTATTCAATCTAATTTAAATTCATATGCGCTCCAGATCGTAAGCTGGGCAAGTATAGAAGAGATAATAAAGTTTCTCGGGATAATAATCCTAGTCAGTAGAACAAAACATGTCAGGGATCCGATTGACTGGCCGATATTTTTTATCACCGGAGCCTTGGGTTTTGCCGCTCTTGAAAATACCCTATTCTTGATAAAGCCGCTTTCCTTGAATGAGACCACCATAGGTTTACTCACCGGACAACTCAGATTTCTGGGCTCTACCCTTCTACATGCTGTTTCAACCGGCATGATAGGCATAGCCTTAGGGCTTTCCTTCTGGATGGGCAAATTGGGGCAAAAATTATACCTTTTTATGGGTCTAGTACTGGCTATTGCCTTGCATAGCGTCTTTAATTTTTTTATAATGGAAGATAAGGGAAGCAATTTTTTTAGAGTTTTAGGTTTTCTTTGGGTTGTTACCGTTATCGTCATGTTGCTTTTTGAGAAATTAAGGAGAATGAGCGGAGAAAATTATTAATTATAACTAATAACAGAGTAAGGGCAATACATGCTTTTATTTTAGATAAAAATATGCGAAATAAAAAAAGAAGTTTTTTTGAAAGGCTGACCGGAGGCATTCACAATGAAGATGAACTAGATGAAGAAAAAGGTTCATCCAATAGAGGAGAAAAGAAAAACGGCAATGGCTGGATGGAAGAAGAAAATGAGGAAATGGAACTGGTGGTTGATGTTTATCAAACACCGACAGACATAATACTGCAGACAATGGTGGCCGGAGTGAAACCGGAGGATTTGGAGCTTACTATCGCCAGAGACGTAATTACCATAAAAGGCAAGAGAGAGGAGAATAGAAATATTGACGAAGAAAATTATTTTGTCAAAGAGCTGTATTGGGGAAAATTTTCCCGCACCATCCTTCTCCCTCAAGAAGTGGAACCGGAAGAAGTGGAAGCTACGGAAAAACATGGCTTGTTGACAGTCAAAATACAAAAAGTGGATAAAGAAAAAAGAAATAGCATTAAAGTCAGATCCATCTAGCGGTTTTCTCTGTGCCTGGGGGGTGAATTGAACACCCGACGCCAGCCTCTTCAGGGCTGCGCTCTACCACTGAGCTACCCAGGCATACCTTATAATTTTTTCAACAAATCTTGAAAAGAGGAAGTGCTGTCCGATACGTCTTTTATATTTTTTTCCATACCGGAAACTGAATCATAAAAATCCATTACTTTATTCAGATACGGTTCCACATAATAA
Source organism: uncultured Candidatus Saccharibacteria bacterium (assembly GCA_964478145.1). GTDB lineage: Bacteria > Patescibacteriota > Minisyncoccia > Phycocordibacterales > UBA9973 > UBA9973. The sequence goes on from CAYZGS010000062.1 coordinate 2,556, forward strand.
AATGCTCCGAGAGTGACGCCTATAATCACAACCAACTTTAACACCCGCCAAAGAGTTCCCCTCTTTTGAACTTTTCTGATTTGAAGAAGCATCTTATTATTTTCTTCGGCAAGGGCAAGCATGTTTTGAAGCAATTGTTTTGACTCTGAATCCATCAGAATATCCTAACATAGCCAGACCAAAAAGCCAATTTTTAAATTTCAGCTTTTTGTGTTAAATTAATATAATTCCCTCTCGTAGTTCAACGGATAGAACAATCCCGTCCTAAGGGATAAATGTAAGTTCAATTCTTACCGAGAGGACATTAAGCAAGTCCCAATAGTTGAGATATTTGAGGTTTATCAAAACCGATGATGAGCTGGTCATCTATGACAACCACCGGTACGCCCATTTGCCCGCTTTTTTCCATCATTTCTTTTCTTTTTTCAATATTGCTTGCCACATCATATTCAGTGTAAACGATGTTGTTGGTTTTGAAGTACTCTTTCGCCATATGGCAAAAGTGACAAGAAGGGGTTGAATAGATCGTTACATTTCTCATAATGTTTTTAAAATTAAATTATTAATTACTTACATCATATCACACA
>CAYZGS010000062.1:3159-4265 GCA_964478145.1 uncultured Candidatus Saccharibacteria bacterium
GAATCGAACTCGCGTCTCAACCTTGGGAAGGTCGCATTCTACCACTAAACTAATCCCGCACTTTATCATATTTTTATTTCTTCCCCAGCGCCATTATAATTTTGATAATCGTGTCAGGATTAAGAGACATACTTTCTATTCCTTCATCTACCAAGAACTGGGCAAATTCGGGGTAGTCCGACGGTGCTTGTCCGCAAATACCTATGTACTTCCCTTTTTCTTTACATTTATGAATAATCTCGGCAATTAATTTTTTAACCGCAGGATTATTTTCATTGGCAATATGAGTAACTATGCCCGAGTCGCGATCCAATCCCAAAGTCAGCTGAGCCAGATCATTAGAGCCGATAGACATGCCATCAAAGATTTCAAGAAATTCATCGGCCAAAAGAATATTGGAAGGAATTTCACACATCACATAAACTTTTAGTTCTTTGTCTTTTTCGGGATCTAATCCGTATTCTTTCATTACCTCCATCACCTTTTTACCTTCCTCCGGTGTGCGACAAAACGGAATCATTGGAATAACATTAGTCAAACTCATGTTTTCTCGCACAATTTTCATAGCTTTACATTCAAGACCAAAAGCTTCTTTGAATTTCGGATCATAATAACGAGAAGCTCCGCGCCAACCCAGCATTGGATTTTCTTCATGCGGTTCATATAATTCTCCTCCAATAAGAGTGCGATATTCATTTGTTTTGAAATCGGAAAAGCGAATAATCACTTTATTTGGATAAAAAGTGGCGCCAATCTTGGCAATTCCTAAAGCGAGATTATCTACATAATACTGAGTTTTATCTTTATAGAGAAACGTCAAATTATCAATTTCTTTAAGTAATTTTTTAATATATGGGCTCTTTCTACCTTCTTTCAACTTTTTATAATTAATCAACGCGTTTGGATGCAAACGAATATAAGAGGCGATAATAAATTCCAATCTTCCCAGGCCAACTCCCTCGGCCGGCAAATTATGGTTTTTAAATGCCTCGTCCGGAGAACCGATATTTACCATAATTTTTGTCTGTATTTTAGGCAAAGCGTCTAAATGATGTTCCTGTATTTTAAATGGCAGGATTCCGGCATACACGTTTCCAACTTGCCCT
>CAYZGS010000063.1:0-4226 GCA_964478145.1 uncultured Candidatus Saccharibacteria bacterium
GGCTTTGTTCCGACAAAAAGGATGGTTTTATTTTGAGCGCCCAAACTTTTAACGAATTGAACTGCTTCGCCCAGCATAACACCCGTCTTTTCAAGGTCTATTATGTCCGTTTTATTTTTAGTGGCGTATATGTAGGGGGAAACAGAAGGATGTCTCCTAGACTTCCCATAGCCATAGTGCGCTCCCGCCTGAAACATTTGCTCTACATCCGCGGGGGTGCTTGTATTTTTATTTTCTACTTTTTGCATCCTGTAGTGAAATTTCAAATTGTTTTTATTAATTCAAATAGAACAACCTGAAATCTTTGTTATTTATTACTGCTAATTATTTTAAAAACCTAATCCCGAGTCAAAACGATTAATAATTTGAAATTCTACTACGGGATTGCATAAGGGTCATTTTAGCAGAAAGTTCATGTTTTTGCAACTTTTTTAAAAGAAGCATTGAAAATGGATTTGGCTGAAACTTATGATAAAACTATTAAAGACTATTTGAAATTCAAAAAACTAACGTAAAAATTCCTAGGTCTCGCTTAGCAACTTATTAAGCAAGTTCTACTTCTTTATTAAATACCTTGGCAATTCGGTTTAGCGTGCCAAGCGAGAAACTATGTGTTCCGCTTTCAATGCGGGCTATTACAGACTGGGACATTTGCGCTTTTCCGGCGAGAGCTTTTTGAGTCAGGTTGTTTTCCAGGCGATTTTTTTTAATTTGTTGCACGAGTTTTAGACGGACAAGTTCTTCGTGATAAGCATCTCTGAATGCTTCGGATTTTGAAGATTTTTTAAAAACCTCTTTAGCGGTATAGAACTTCAGTATTTTATTTTTTTTTGTTTTTATTTTTTTCATATTGAAATTATTTCTTATTGTTTTCTATTATGATTTTATATATTTTTTCCGCATTTTTTATCTCTTTACTTGGGGTTTTTGCTGTTTTCTTAACAAATGCCCCAATAAAATAAATCGTAGTGTGATGAATAAAGAAAATTATCCGGTATTTCTTGATAATCAATTCTTTAATCGGGGTTCGGACGGTTTTGATATAAATTGACTCAAAACTGCCTAATTCTATGGACGTAATGGTGGCATTAATCTTACCTTGGTCTTCACTCGGCAATGTTTCAATAAAATCTTTTACATTTTGAAGGAACAAAACGAAGTATTTATTACCCATATCCATATTATATCACTTTTGTATTTGTCTTTGTAATTATCTTCTTTCCAGAGAGTATAGCAAATTTGCTATATAGTTGTCAAGCAAATAGTCACTTTCTCTTTGCCAAAAAGACTTTTTTCAGTTAAGATGGAAGAATGAGGCAATCTAAACTTTTCACTAAAACCAAAAAAGATGCCCCAACCGACGAAGTATCCAAAAACGCGGAGCTTCTTATCCGGGGCGGTTTTATTCACAAGGAAATGGCCGGTGTTTACTCGTATCTGCCTTTAGGGTTTAGGGTAATAAAAAAAATAGAAAGTATTATTAGAGAAGAAATGAACGCCATCGGCGGGCAGGAAATTTCCATGGCTTCCTTGCAAGAAAAAAATCTTTGGGAAAAAACAAACCGCTGGAGCGATAATGTTATAGACAACTGGTTTAAAACAAAATTAAAAAATGAAACAGAGCTTGGTCTGGCATTTACCCATGAAGAGCCGTTGACCTGCATAATGAAAAATTATGTAAATTCTTATAAAGATCTGCCGAAATATGTTTATCAATTTCAAAATAAGTTTCGCAATGAGACTCGGGCCAAAAGCGGCATAATGCGTTGCCGGGAATTTTTAATGAAGGATTTGTATTCTTTTGATTTGGATGAAAAATCCCACCTGGATTTTTACCAGAAAACTCAACAGGCTTACAGAAATATTTTTCAACGTGTGGGTATAGGGCATGTAACGTATCTGACCTTTGCCTCAGGCGGATCTTTTTCAAAATATTCTCATGAGTTTCAAACTCTAGCCGGGGTCGGGGAAGATACTATTTATATCGATGAATCAAAAGGCATTGCTGTGAATAAAGAAATTTTTAGTGATGAAACTTTAAGTAAATTAGATTTAAAGAAAGAAGACTTGGCTGAAAAGAGGGCGGTAGAAGTGGGAAATATATTTACTCTCGGAACAAAATATTCAGAAGCTCTCAATTTGAAATATCAAACGGAGAAAGGCGATTTTAAGCCGGTATTTATGGGATCCTATGGTATTGGCTTAGGCAGGCTAATGGGCACGATAGTGGAGGTTTTGGCCGACGATAAGGGTATTATTTGGCCGGAATCTATTACTCCTTTTCATTTCCACTTGCTTGTCTTAGGGGATAACAAAGAGGTTTTAGCTGAAGCAGAGAAAATTTATGAAAGTCTTTCTAAGGTTCACGAAGTGCTTTTTGACGACAGAAAAGAAGTTTCTCCCGGTGAGAAATTTGCTGACGCGGATCTTTTAGGAATACCATATCGCGCTGTTGTGTCAGAGAGAAGCTTAAAAGAGAAAGGTATTGAACTTAAAAAACGAACTGAAGAAAAAGGGAAAATTGTTTCCCTTGGTGAACTATTAAAATTACTAGAACCTAGCCACTAGAACCTAATTCATTATGTTTGATAAAATTTACAAATTAATTTCCAACGACATAGGCATAGATTTAGGTACATCCAATACCCTGGTTTATTTAAAAGGTCATGGCATTGTGATTAGAGAACCCTCTGTAGTAGCAGTTAATATTAAGACCAATCAAATTCTGGCAGTCGGCGAGAAAGCGAAGGAAATGCTTGGACGGACTCCAGGACATATTAGAGCGATTCGCCCGCTGGTGGACGGGGTTATTTCAGACTTTGAGATAACAGAGGAGATGCTCTCTTATCTGATAAATAAAGCGGACAAAATGTTCAAAAAAATCGCTCGGCCCAGGGTTTTGATTGGTGTGCCAACCGGCACCACTAACGTTGAAACCCGCGCTGTTTACGATGCGGCTCGTTCCGCTGGCGCGCGGGAGGTTTTTTTGGTGGAAGAGCCTATGGCGGCGGCCATCGGCGTGCGCCTTCCGATTAAAGATCCCGTGGGCACTATGGTCATAGATATCGGTGGTGGAACTACAGATGTAGCAGTTATTTCTTTAGGTGGAATAGTCAAATCTAAAAATTTGAAGGTTGCAGGCGACAGATTGAATAACGATATTATCGTATATATGCGGGATGAATTTAAAATTTTGATAGGTGAGACTACGGCTGAAACAGTAAAAATTGCTATTGGTTCCGCTGCGCCCCGGGGATATATGGAAACAGAAGTACGCGGCAGGGATTTATTAACTGGCCTTCCTCGCGAGGTGATGGTAACGGATTCTGACATTCGTGAGGCATTCTCATTGTCTATTAAAGAACTGGTAGAAGGAATAAAAGATGTGCTTGAAACAACCCCTCCTGAAATCTTGTCCGATATAATGCACACCGGAATCACTTTATCGGGCGGAGGAGCTTTATTGCAGGGTTTTTCAGAATTTTTACAAAATATTCTTAAAATTCCGGTTTATGTGGTTGATGACCCTCTTTCGGCTGTGGCCCGTGGAACAGGAGTTATTTTGGATGATATCCAATCCTATCGCGAAGTTTTAATCGGGAATCAAGATGAACTACCTCCTAGATAAAAAAATAAAGAGAAAAAAACTATTAAAATATGCAATTTTTGCCGTAATTCTGCTTCTTCTGATTTATTTCAAAACCGATATTTTCCGCGGGCTTTCTTACGCCTTCTCCGCTGTTTTTCGCCCGATTTTGGTTTTAGGGAATAATATTGGAGAGAAATTATCAAATACCGGCTCATATTTTTATTCCAAGGAATCTCTTCTTTTGGAAAACAGAAATTTGAAGTCCCAACTAAACGAGATGTCCGCCGTGGTATCAAACCATAATTCTATTTTGAACGAGAATTTGGAAATTAAGGAAATTTTAGGGCGTATGCCTGCGCAGGCTAGCATGATTTTGGCCGGAATTTTATCCAAACCGAATCGATCTCTCTATGATACGCTTATTATTGATGTAGGTACAAATAACAATATAGCAGTTGGGCAAAAGGTTTTTGCCTTTGGAAGCGTGCCGATCGGCCGTGTGGCTGAAGTGTATGCTAATTCCGCTAAAATTGTTTTATTTTCAAATCCGGGAGAAAAAACTGAAGTAATTATCCCCGATAAAAATGTTTTTATGCAGATAGTCGGACGGGGCGGGGGAAATTTTGAAATGATTTTG
>CAYZGS010000064.1:0-4214 GCA_964478145.1 uncultured Candidatus Saccharibacteria bacterium
TGGGGCATCAAGCTGTCCTTATTATTGGAGACTATACCGCAAAGATTGGGGATCCGTCGGACAAATTAGAAAAAAGGCCGATGTTGACTGACGAGCAAATAAAAAATAATTTAAAAAAATATTTGCAGCAAGTAGCTCTCATCTTAAAAATGAAGGATACTGAAGTTAAGTACAATTCAAAGTGGCTGAAAAAAATGAATATTTTTGAAATAGGGCAGCTGTTGGAATGCTTTACTGTGCAGCAAATGACCAAAAGAAGAAATTTTAAGGAAAGACTGGATGCTGGTCAGGATATTTTTATGGTTGAGTTTTTATATCCTGCCCTACAAGGTTATGACAGTGTGGCTGTTAATTCAGATGTTGAAATCGGAGGACTTGATCAGCTTTTTAATTTAAAAGCGGGCAGAATTGTCCAAAAAAGATATGGCAAAAAAGAACAAGATATTATGGTTCTTTCAATGCTTGAGGGAACAGATGGTCGGAAAATGTCTTCATCTTGGGGAAATGTGATTTCCATCATTGATACGCCGGATGAAATGTTTGGGAAGATTATGTCTCTCAAAGACGAACTCATTGTGAAATATTTTTTACTTGCTACTGATTTAAATATAGAAAGCATAAACAAAATAAAAAACTCTTTGCAAAATGGAGAAAACCCCATGCGGTTCAAAAAAATGTTGGCGAAAGAAATCGTTTCTCTTTACCATTCTGAAAGCGAAGCCAAAAAGGCGGAGGAAAGTTTTGTAAATACTTTTCAAAAAGGAGAAATTCCGAAAGAAATGACAGAACTCTCGACAAACAATGTTCAAAATTTAATGGATATTTTAGTTCAAACAAAAAATATTTCTTCTAAAAGCGAATTCCGCAGATTAATCAAGGAAGGCGCAGTTACCAGCTTAGAATCAGGAGAAAAAATAGATGATCCTAATTTTGTGCCTAAAAATGGCCAGAGTTTTAGAATAGGTAAAAAAACATTTATAAAAATTATATAAAAAACTGCCATTAAGGGCGGTTTTTTATTGTTTAGTGATATCTGCTATCAGGGTCGTATTCTTCTTCATCAGGAATTTCCAATGGTTCATCCGGCAACTCCAACGGCTCTTCTTCATTTAAGTCGGAATCATCCATCATCATAGAATCCTCTTCATCATAACTCATATACAATTGCAAAATTTTTATATTTATTAAACGACCCCTGCCCAAATGGCTTCACCTAGCCGGGCAGGTATTGTTAATTTACTACTTTGTATCAGAATCTAAAATAGTTGGCAATAGAATATGTGGATAACCCGCACTAAGCCTTAAAACCTTATATGTGCAAAAGCCGTTAAGGCAATAGCTATGGCATCCAATTCATCATCTGAGGTTTTGGATTTATCCGCTCTGGCTAGTATTTTTACCATTTTCATCACTTGTTCTTTGTTGGCTTTCCCGTAACCAGTGACAGCCATTTTTATTTGGGGCGGGGAAGCTTCAAAAATTTTAAGTCCGGCAAGAGAGGCTTCATATATAATAACTCCTCGCGTTTCCGCCACTCGCATGACTGTTTTTTGGTTTGTATTTAAAAACAAGGTTTCAATAGCTAAGATGTCCGGCTTGAATTTTTTTATTGTTTTTTTTATTTCTTTTCCGATTAAGGATAGCCTTTCGGAAAATTCTAAACTGGCTGGGGTTCTGAGGCACTCGGAAAATAGCACCTTTTCCCTATCCTGAATTTTATTGAAGGATTTTTCATTACTCTTATTCCCACCTAATGGACGGGCAGGTTTTTCAAGGACTGCGATTCCCAGTCGCTCATATCCCGGGTCTATGCCTAAAATTTTCATAATTAAATATTAACACTATTAACAAAATACCAAGGGGAACCCTTGGTAAGAGATTTATTCTTTATTTTCTTCACTAAAATCATCTACAATAGTATTGTAATCACAAATATCTTTTTTATTTACAGGAAATGGTTTTGGGTTTATGATTTTGTAATCAAAAGAAAGATATTCTTGTATGCTTGAATACGAATACTCAGAAATGAATTTTTTGAATTGATTTAAAAAACTTTTTGATTGTGCTTTCCAGCTTGAATTTTTTAATTTTGCTGGATTTAGATGAATATACGCATAAATATATCGTAAGTATTTATCTTCGTTTATGTATTGTGATTTAAATACTCCCTGAAAGAGAGCACCGACTCTTTCATTTTTTTTATTAAAATACATTGAATATCCTGTTTGGAGTTTGAGCATAAATTTTGATATTCCTCCATTTACAAGGGGAGTAAGTAATAAATGAAAATGATTTGGCATTAAACAATATGCCCCAATAGCCACTAATTGTTCTCCTCGGTCTTGTTTAAAGATTTCGTTAAATGAATTGCCATAAGAATTATTTCTGAATTCTACAGTTTGATTACTGTTTGCAAGGTATAAAAGAGCCATAAATCTTTTATAATCGGAAGTGTTTTGAAAAATTGTCCGTTTTTCAACTCCACGATTAAAGATATGATAAAATTCATCCTGTATAAATTTTTCCTTTCTTTCCATTTATAGATTATACCAAGGGTTCCCCTTGGTAGCAATTGTTTTTATTCCGCATTAATATAAACGTCTTGGACATCATCCATTTCTTCCAATTCGTCTACAAGTTTATCTAATAATTCCAAATCAGCGTCGGAAACGGGTATAAACATGTTTGGCTTCCAAGTTGTTCCTTCCACTGTTTTTTCTTTACTGAAAGACCAAACGACAGATCCAATACCGGCTAGGGTGGAACTGTTTTTCAATAAAATATGTTTTATTTCCTGGGCTGTTCTGTTTCTGTTATCTGTAAGTGTTTCTATTATTATACCCACACCTCCCGGACCGTAAGCTTCATAAGTAATTGAGTCCATTTGAGCGCTAGTTTCGCCAGCTTTTTTTACGGCCCTTTCTATATTCTCTGAAGGCATATTCACTTTTTTGGCTTTTTCTATAGCGGCGCGAAGTCCCGGAGCATTAATGTTGCCCTTTGCCAGTTTTGCTTCCACGGATATGAAACGCACCAACTTTGAAAAAATCTTGCTCTTTTTTGCATCAGTAATATCCTTTTTATGTTTGATTTGTGACCAACGGTTATGACCTGACATATAAAATAAAAGGTAAACATCAAATTAATTTACCCTGTTTTTCTTTTTTGTATTCAAAATCTAAGTGGTCGTAAGCTTTTTTAGTAGCCACGCGTCCTCGGGAAGTGCGTTCCAAAAAGCCGAGCTGAATTAAATACGGCTCTATTACTTCTTCCACCGTGGCTTCTTCTTCGGACATGGCCGCAGCTATCGTTTTTAACCCCACCGGGCCCCCGCCGAATTTTTCAATCAAAGTTTCTAGGAATTTTCTATCGGAAGAATTTAATCCTATGTCGTCAATAGCAAGCATCTCCAAAGCCTCCTTCACTGTTTTTTGATCTAAACTTTTTTTATGCACTTGGGCGAAATCCCGCGCTCTTTTCAAAAAGTAATTGGCGGTACGGGGAGTGAACCTGCTTCGCTTGGCAATTTCTTTCAGCGCCCCGTCGTCCAGTTTTGTTTTGAGCAATCTACTTGACCTTTTTACGATTTCCGCTATTTCTTCGTTGGAATAAAATTCCAGCCTGAAAACCCCGCCCGAGAAACGTGAACGGAGAGGAGAGGAAACAAGGGCCACCCGAGTAGTAGCCGCAATCAAAGTGAAAGGCGGAAGATCCAGCTGAATGGTGCGGGCTGAAGGCCCTTTGCCGATAATTATGTCTAGCACTCCGGATTCCATAGCAGGATAAAGAATTTCTTCCACTGTCTTATTAAGCCTGTGAATTTCATCTATAAAAAGAATATCGCCGGCAGAGAGATTGGTGAGAATAGAAGCCAGATCACCCACTTTTTCAATAGCGGGACCTGAGGTGATTTTCATCTGTTTACCCGTTTCTTTGGCTATAAGATGAGACAGGGTGGTTTTTCCGAGGCCTGGAGGGCCGTAAAAAAGAATATGCTCTGGAATATGCCCCCTTTCTTCTGCCGCTCGCAAAAGTATTTTGACGTTGTCTTTTATGTGTTTTTGACCGATATATTCATCCCAACTAGTGGGTCGCAGGGTTTGGTCTAAAAAAGAATCTCCAATATTTGCCTCTTTTTCAATACTAGAGCTACCTATTCTTTTGTTTTTTTTCCTTGACATTAGTTTTATAATATGCTATACTATGGGAGTGGT
>CAYZGS010000065.1:0-4144 GCA_964478145.1 uncultured Candidatus Saccharibacteria bacterium
GGAAGAAGGTGGAATTATTTTGTGTCCGCGGGCTTCAAAAAATTTTAAAAATCTTGATCTAATTTCACTTGATTTCATATGGGAAAACTGTTTTACTCCCCTTTGTTGTTAAAACTTTCATCAGAAATTTTCCTGATCGGTTTTTCAAAGATATTCATAACAACAAAAATAAAAAGTACCAGCGCGGTTGAAATAAATGCCAAATTAAAAAGTCCAAAACCGCAAGCCATGCCGATACCAGCTGTTACCCACAAGCCCCCAGCCGTAGTAAGACCCATAAGTTGGGAATCACGAAACATAATTATTCCGGCGCCTAAAAATCCGATTCCGACAACAATATTAGAAGCAACCATCGCGGGGTTAAATCCCGGCAAATTCATATATTTTTCAACCATCGCTTCGGAAAATAATATAAAAACAGCTGCCCCCATTGAAACCAGGGCATGAGTTTTCATTCCAGCCTCCTTATGCACCAAGAGACGCTCCGCTCCGATAAACATACCCAATACTACTGCGATGGTTAGTCTTAAAATGATTTCACTATTTTGTGTAAAAAATTGTTCCATTCTTATATTATATAACAACCCCTCCGCCCAGGCAAACATCCTCATTATACACGACACAAGACTGACCGGGAGCAATTAAAACCGGTTTTTTAAAAATCATTTGCGCAAGACCGGATGTTGCACATTTTATTTTACAGGGCAAAAATTCTCCGTGATAACGGATTTGAGCCGTATAAATCTTGTTCGGTTTTGGGATTTCGGAAATCCAATTGGTATTTTTTAAATATAAGCAAAAACCTGAAAGATTTTCAGCGTCGTGTTGGTCCCCTGTCCTTATGTCCCCGAGGGCGAAGGCGCCGAAATTTTTTAGGTTTTTGTGTTTAAAATTTTTGTCTTGCGATACATATAAAATATTTTTTTTCACATCTTTGCCAACCACATAATAGGCTCCATCACTTGGACTTTTTTTAGTAATTGTAAAACCATGTCTCTCCCCTAGCGTGTGAAAAACAATTCCATTGTGATATCCGATTTCTTCGCCTTTTTCATTTACAATTTTCCCCCTTTTCTCTTTTATATAATGTTTCAAAAATTCTTTTAAATCTACCGCCCCTAAAAAACAAATTCCTTGGCTATCTTTCTTCTCCGCCACTGGCAGGTTAAACTTTTTAGCCAGCTTCCGGACTTCGGTTTTTTTAAGGTGGCCAATAGGAAATAAAATCTTTTTCAACTGTTCTTGCTTTAGGGTCCAAAGAAAATAACTTTGATCTTTTGAGGGATCTATACCTTTTCCTAAAAAACATAAAGCAGAGCTTTTTTCGGCATACGCAACGATACGCTCTTTTATTGTTTCCAGGTTGGAGTGCGAGCCGTGAAAAAGCTGCTGCTTTATGTTTTTTGCATAATGTCCTGTCGCCACATAATCCGCGCCCATAGAAAGAGCTTTTTTGAGAAAGGCACCAAATTTTATTTCTTTATTGCATATTACATCCGGATTCGGGGTCCTTCCTGCTTTATATTCAGATATCATATAGTCCGCAACCTCTTTCTTGTACTCTTTCTCAAAGTCAAAAGTCAAAAATGGAATATCTAAATGCGCCGCCGCGCGCATAGCGTCTCGACGCTCCGCTTCTTCGTTGCATTCTAAAAAATTTGGATGCCAAGTATGTATAAAAACTCCAATGACTTCATATCCCTGTTCTTTTAGCATAGCGGCACTTACGGCAGAATCAACACCGCCCGAAAGACCGACAAAGACTTTTTTACCTTTTAACATGATAGAATTTCTCTCTACATTTTCATTAATTTTTTGTAAAGTTCATGGGTGGCGCAAGCATCTGAAAGAGCACTGTGGGGATTTTCGTTTTTTATATCAAAATACTTGCATAATTCACGCAAAGAAAAATGGGAAATATTCGGTTTTTTGTGCAATTTAGCCCAAGCAATGGAAATGGTATCAAGTTTATGGTAATGCATGGTATTTTTTACTTTGGTTTTGGTAAAAGCGTATTCTAAAAATCCTGAATCAAAACATACGTTTTGTCCCACCATAATGCAATCTTTAACTTTTCTGGAAAAAATTTTTATGGCTTCTTCTAGTGAATAAGCGGATATCCAATTTTCTTCTTTGTAATGATTAATTTTCAGAGACACAGCATCGGCATTTTCTATATGTTCCGGCCTTATTTTTAATTCAAATTTTTCAATTATTTTCAGCCTGGGTGTTGTGATGACACAACCAATTTCAATAACCTCGTGAATGGCCACATTCAGGCCAGTGGTCTCCATATCTATAAATGCTAAATTATGTTTTCTCATAAAATTAGGTTTTAGGTTCTAGGTTCTAGTTGCTAGGTTCTAGTTTTTTAAATACTTAAATTTATTAAGTTTATGTTCCGCAAAAGTCTTTGCGTAATGAATGTTTCCATCTTTATCGTGCAGATAATATAAATAACTGGAAGATTTCGGATATATTGCGGCTTCTATGGCCTTCATTCCTGGATTGGAAATAGGATTTTCGGGCAACCCTTTCTCTTTATAAGTGTCGGGCTCCGCATCTACCTGAAGGGGTATGCCAAGCGCAATTCTTTTCCATAAAATCCCGGAAATAAACTCTCTATCATTATCCCCTTTTGATTCTTCCTCAATCAGGGAGGCCATAATCATAATTTCTTCCTCAGTCTTGCCAGACAAGGTAATTTCAGACTGAAGGGACACAATTTTCTTTTTAAAATTATTATTCATAGATTTCAACACGGTTTCTTCGTCGTCGGTAATGAAGAAAAAATAAGTATCTGGAAAAAGATGCCCTTCTTTGCCTTCCGCTTCCGATAAAAACTTATTTTCGTTAAAATCAGGTAATTTTGAGGTAAAAAGTTTTGAAATATCGGAAAGATTGAAACCTTCCGGAATGGTCACTTTCACCAAAGTCAAATGCCGTTCATCTTCCGATAAACGCCTGGCTACTTCAAAAACCGGCATTTTTCTCTCAAACAGATAGTTTCCGGAAGCCACACGTTTTTCGCCCCCGAAGATTACTATGAAAGTTTCAAGGGCTGTTCTTGAACGAATGATATTATTCTGCTCTAAATTAAAAGAAATGGATCGCAGGCTTGAACCTTCTTTTATGTCTATCATCACACCCTCGGGAAAATCTTTGGGAGTGCTCAAAAAGAAAAAATATCCAAGAAGAAGAAAAATAATTGCGCCGACAGCGTAAAAAATAAATTTCTTATCCAACTTGGATATCGGATGTCCAAGTTCATTGTTATTTGATAAATCCATAGGCAAATACTACGTCGGCAGATTAGGAGGCGGAGAGGCTTCTTTTGATTCTATGCGTTCAAGAGTAGGGACTTTCAATATCTGGCCAGGGAAATGCCACAAAGTCGCCAGCTCTTCGGTATTCATAACATTAATGTGATGATGAAAAAAGTTCGGAAAGATGAGAGGAGAAAGCGGCCAAGGAAGTCTTATTCTGTGGCGCATCGGCGGATGAAAAAACTCCCGTTCTCTATATTCTTGAAGCATCCTGTTCGCTAAGCGCATTATTTTCTTGGCGGAAAGCGGGAAAAATCCGGCGATAAAATTTGAACTGAAAGCGTCTGCCTGAGTTGAATTTATACGGGTAAGCTCATTCACAAAAGGAGCGGCATACTGGCGAAAAATCAGACGAATGTTTCTTCTGTTGCTCATACTAAAAGCTTCTTTTTTGGCGACGTAGCATATTCTGACTCCGGTATCAAAACCGACTTTCAACATTTTTCTGCCAGCTCCTTCCAGCATAGGCTTCATAAAATCCGGAGCGCGAATTTCTTTTGTAGGTTCAGCTCCCGGCACTCCTGGAGCGTGATAACGAGTAAATTCCGCTAAAATTTTTCTTATAACTTTCTCTCCTTCAGCTATCCAGTCATGAGTTTTAAACCAAGTTCCCGGCGTGTGATATTTTTTCTTTGAGGGTGTAACAACTATCTGCATCCACATTTGTTCTCCTTTGCCCATTGAACCGAAAAGTTCTACCACTGGAGAGACAGGGTCAACTTTATATTCCTCTTCTGGGTCTTTATCCAAACCGAAATCAATGTAAGTTTTAATCGGATAAACATCCGGTTTCGTCAATTTAAACTCGCATCCCCATA
>CAYZGS010000066.1:0-4138 GCA_964478145.1 uncultured Candidatus Saccharibacteria bacterium
AAAAAGAGGAGCAAGCGGAGGATTCCTCCCCAGACCCCTCCTCCTCCGCTTGCGACATCCGAATTCAGAAAAAAGGAATCAGCCGAAGTTTTGCGGAATCCTTTCCCCAGAAAATTGTTTCCGCAAAACTTCGTCCGCATTGTTTCAGATTTCCTCGTCGGGATTGCTTTCAAAAAAGGTTCGAATTTTGTACAATGAATACCGCCCGAATTTGTGTTATAATTTTATTATTATTAGCGATATAACTTAGATCTCCATGAAAAAAATTATATTGTCTTTGATTGTTGTGTTAGGTGTTGGAGTGGTTTTGTTCTTTATGTTTTTTTATGCAACAGATGTTACAACGGAAACAGTAGTGGAAGAAATTGAAAATAGTTCTATTGACTTTTCTACCAATATTACCAACCCATACTTTTCTTTGCCTGTTGGGAGATCATTCACATATGAAGGCAAGACAGAAGAAGGGGTTGAGCGAGTGGAAATTACCATTACCGGAGAAACAAGGGTTGTAAACGGCGTAGAGACGCTTGTTTATCGCGATAAAGTTTGGTTAGATGGCGAGTTGGTGGAAGACACACGCGATTACCTAGCGCAAGATAAAGAAGGCAATGTTTGGTACTTTGGGGAAGACGTTGATAATTATGAAGATGGGAAAATTGTTGATCACGATGGCTCGTGGCACGCTGGAGTGGATGGAGCAGAAGCCGGCATCTGGATGAAGGCAAATCCAGTTGTGGGTGAGACTTACAAACAAGAATATTTAAAAGGTAAAGCAGAAGATATGGCAGATGTTGTGTCTGTCACCGAAAAGCTTACAATTCGCGGAATAAAGTACGAAAATTGCCTCAAGACTTATGACTATACACCACTTGACCCAGAATCAAAAGAATATAAGTATTATTGCAAAGAAGTCGGCAACCTAGTACTTGAAGAAAACATTTTAACAAAAGAAAAAATAGAACTCTTGAGTGTAAAATAAGGTTCAAATTCGCCTGGCTCCGCCTTCAGTTCGCCTTCAGCGAACTTACGGCGTGGCACAGCCTACTGGTAGGTTTGCGAAGGAGACTTTCGCAATTTATGTATTACATTTATTCTTTAAGGGAAATCTCTAGTGAGATTACTAGAGAAAATTTTTGAGTTATCCACAAATTTTCAGATTGATTTTTTTATAAAAAGGTATACATTGTACTTGTACTAAATAGTAAATTATTTAGAGTATATAGTTATTAGACTTCTCTAAATAATAGTTTAATCTGTAACATGCGAAGAAAGGAATCTCTTATGCGTGTTAAAAAATTCAACGAACGGACGTCTAATCGCAGAATAAATTAGAATTTCTGTTCTCCTCCTTCGTAGCGAAGGAGGATTTTTATTTTTAAAAAGCGTTTCAAACAAAAGTAATGTTATAATACTCTATGTATGCAACTTTCAGATAAGCTTGAAGAGAAATTCCGCTTGGATACAAACCAGAAAAAAGCCCTAAAAAGACTTGAGCTTTTTTCTGTCCATGATTTACTCTTTCACTTCCCTGTCAGATATAGTGACATAAGCGAAATAAAAAAAATATCTGAACTTGTCCCGGGAGAAACTGCGACAATTTACGGAAAAATTTCCAAATTAAAAACCAAAAAAGGATATCATTCCAAGATTCCGATGGGTCAAGCGGAAATAGAGGACTTGTCTGGAAAAATAAAAATCATTTGGTTCAACCAAGCATATCTAGCAAAAATGATACACTCTGGAGAAGATGTGAAAATGACTGGACATGTGGCAAAAGGTAAATATGGAATTTATTTAGCCAATCCGGAATTTGAAAAGATGAACACCTTGCCTATAGATTTGCACAATACTTTATTTTCTACCAAAGACACATCCGCTTCTGACAAAAAAATCATAGAAAACAAAGGGTTTTCATTTCCTATCTATCGCGAAACGAGAGGCATAACTTCAAAATGGTTTTACCATGCAATTGAGAAAATACTGAGAGATAAAACGCTAGACAACATAGAAGATTACATCCCAAAAGATATTCTGCAAAAATATAGTTTGCCAAGTCTTAGAACATCTTTAATCTGGATTCACAAACCAAAAAATAAACGTGACAGTGAATCAGCACGAAAGAGGTTCGCCTTTGAAGAAGTCTTTTTCATACAGCTTGAACGCCAGCATGATAAATTTGAATACAGAAAAAATAAATCTTTTCAAATAAAGATAAGTCAGAAAAATATAAATGAATTTATGGAGCGTTTCCCGTTTAAACCGACTAAATCTCAAAATAAATCAATCCAAACAATATTGGAAGACATAGAAAAAAACCATCCGATGTCTAGACTCTTGGAGGGTGATG
The DNA here is from genome assembly GCA_964478145.1 of uncultured Candidatus Saccharibacteria bacterium. Classification (GTDB taxonomy): domain Bacteria; phylum Patescibacteriota; class Minisyncoccia; order Phycocordibacterales; family UBA9973; genus UBA9973. The sequence continues at coordinate 2,348 of CAYZGS010000066.1, forward strand.
TCGGAAGTGGAAAAACGGCAGTAGCAGCGACCATAGGCTATGCGACAGTTACACAAAAACCCTTTGACTACGCTCAGGGCAAGCATCAAAATTTCGGCAATTTGCAAATGGCCTATATGACACCGACAGAAATACTTGCCATTCAGCAGTTTGAGTCTTTTATACAATACTTTAGACATTTGCCTATAAACGTCGGGCTTATTACTGGAAGCGGTTGTAGAAAATTTCCTTCTAAAATAAATTCATCCGGATGGACTGATATATCTCGCTCACAACTTTTAAAATGGGTTTCAGAAGGCGTTATACCCATACTAATAGGCACACACGCTCTTATTCAAAAATCTGTAAAATTCAAAAACTTGGCTTTGGTTGTAATAGATGAACAACATCGTTTTGGCACTGCCCAGCGAAGAAAACTGGTCCGTAAAGATGGCCTCGCTCCTCACCTCCTGTCTATGACGGCTACTCCTATTCCCAGAACGCTTGCGCTTACCATCTATGGAGATTTAGATTTGTCGCTCTTAGACGAAATGCCAGAGGGAAGAAAAGAAATAATCACAAATATCATCACGCCAAACAAACGTGCTGAAACTTATGAAAAAGTGAGAGAAGAATTAAAAAATGGCAGACAGCTCTATGTCATTTGCCCCAGAATAGAAGAGCCAGACCCTAAAAAAGAAATGGCGATCCTTGCAAAGTCTGCAATAGCTGAAGCAAAACGTTTAAAAAAAGAAGTCTTCCGAGAATATGAAATTGGAGTGCTTCACTCAAAAATGAGCAAGCAGAGAAAGGAAGAAGTGATGAAAAATTTTATTGATGGTAAGATAAATATACTTTGCGCCACATCTGTGGTGGAAGTCGGGGTAAATGTGACTAACGCGACAATCATAATTATAGAGGGCGCGGAAAGATTCGGTTTGGCTCAATTACATCAACTACGCGGGCGTGTAATTCGCAGTAATTATCAGGCATATTGCTATGTCTTCACTTCCACCTCCGCTAAAGCTTCGGCGAACAAGGACGCTAAAAATAAAACGCTAAATAGACTTAAGGCCTTGATAACTGCCAAAAATGGTTTTGAACTGGCAGAATTGGATTTGGCATTGCGAGGCTCCGGTGAACTCGGGGGCACGAAACAATGGGGTATTTCCGACCTTGGTATGGAAGCGATTAAGAATATAAAAATGGTGGAAGCCGCCCGCACTGAAGCCATCCGCTTAATAACAGATGACCCAGAATTATCAAAATATCCTCTGCTAAAAAATAAAGTAAAAGAGAAAACAAAAGAATTCCATTTCGAATAAAAGAAAAAGTATACCCCGTAGTAAGCTGTGCTTTACTACTGGGGGGCCGGAGAATTTCACTTTGAGTAGTATTACCAAGACTTATACGTATTTATATACGTATAAAAGTACCTGTGGATAACTCTTAACCTTGCGTATGTATGCAGTTATGCTAGTATGAGTGTGTAGTGAAAGCTACCCTCGCCCATAAGGAAAGTTGGGATCGTATTTATACCTACTCCCCACGCAAGTGGGGAGTAGTGTTGTTTTTACGCTCATATTTGAGAAATGACGCAAGTGTTTCGGCTGGGATAAACTTATTGGCAACTTCTTCAAGTTCTGTGCTCATTCTATTTCTGGTGCATATAACAATAATATTTTTACCTAGCGATTTTACATATTTAAGTAATCCTCCAAAATCGCTGTCGCCGGAGAAAAGCATAATAGTTTCATACTCTGAATTACAAAACCCCACAAAGGCACTTTTCAACAGCCACATTTAAATACC
>CAYZGS010000067.1:0-4104 GCA_964478145.1 uncultured Candidatus Saccharibacteria bacterium
TTCGGAAATAATTATGGCATCTTCATAGTTTGACCCGGACCAAGACAAAAAAGCGACAAAAACATTTTGCCCTATGGAAATTTGCCCGTTCACGGTGCTGGTGGTATCGGCTAGCACCTCCCCTTTTTTTATTTTTTGACCGATATTTACCACTGGACGCTGATGAAACGCCGAAAAATTATTGTTTCTCAAAAAATTAACAAGGGTGTAAGTTAATTCGTTTTTTCCCTCGGTCATAGATTTATGGGTGAGACCTTTAACTATTACTTTCTTCGCATCCAAGTAAGAGACAACTCCGTCTTCCAAAGCAATAACCATTCTGCCGCAATCGCGAGAGGCTGACGCTTCAATGCCCGTGGCTACCAAAGGCGCCTCTGGGAGCACGCAGGGAACAGCCTGCTTTTGCATATTAGATCCCATCAATGCCCGATTGGCGTCGTTATGTTCCAGAAAGGGAATCATGGAGGTTGCTATGGAAAAAGCCTGATTAGTGGCAACATCAATAAAATCAACTTCGTCCCGAGAAATTAAGCCTGCCTGAGTTTTTACTCTAGCTATTACTTTTTCTTCTGTTATTCTCCCGTTTCTGTCATAGAGAGTTCCAGCATGAGCGATATTGTATTTTTCTTCGTCTAAGGCATTCAAATAGCAGACCTCATCAGTAATTTTTCCATTTTTTACCTTTATGTAGGGAGTTTCAATAACCCCGAAATCGTTTATTTTCGCATAAGTGGCAAGATGCAAAATAAGCCCGATGTTCGGTCCTTCCGGAGTGTGAATAGGACAAACTCTTCCGTAATGGGAAGGATGTACATCGCGAACCTCAAGACCAGCGCGTTCGCGCGTCAACCCGCCCGGACCGAGAGCTGATAAAAGACGTATATGTTCAAGTTCAGCCAGTATATTTTCCTGATTCATAAATTGCGAAAGCTGGTTGGTGGTAAAAAATTCTTTGATGCGAGCTTGAAGAGGGCGCTGGTTGATAATCTGTATCGGCATAGCCGTATCAACATCAAAAATGGACATTCTGTCTTGGATGTTTCTCTTTATTTGCATCATACCGGTACGCACTTTTTGCTGGAGCATCTCTCCAACAAACCGGACGCGCCTTTGGCCTAAGTGGTCTATGTCGTCCGATTTGGCATCGGGAGTGCTGTTTAAAACGATAATATTCGCCACTATGATCATTAAATCCTCTTTAGAAAGGGTCCGGCGGACAAGTTCTTCTTCGTCCAATTTTTCATTAAAACGCTTGTTAAATCTGTATCGTCCTACTGGAGAAAGATCATATCTTTCCGAGGTGAATAGAGAATCAATAAATTCTTTGGCATTATCGGCAGTAGCCATATCTCCGTCCCTTAAACGCTTATATATTTCAATATATGCGTCATTTAATGTTTTAGCCGAATCTTTTGCTAAACAAGTTTTAATTGCTTCGCTTATTTCTTTGCTACCGTATTTTTTTTCAAAAGCTTTCAGTATTATCTCATCAGTATGATAGCCTATTACCCGCAGAAGAACCGTAGCTGGAAATTTTCTTTTTTTATCTATCCTTATGTAAATTATTCCGTCAGATTCCATTTCCATTTCAATCCAAACTCCCCGGGCCGGAATAATTTTTGCGCCGAAATATTTTTTGCCTTTGCTTTCAGATTCAGTGAAGAAAACTCCAAAGGAACGCGCCAATTGGGGCACAATTACCCGTTCTACGCCATTAATGATGAAAGTCCCGTGCGAAGTCATTAAAGGAAGTTCGGACATGAAAATTTCCTGTTCTTTGACGGTTCCTAAAATTTTATTCGTCAATTTCACGCGGGCTTTCAGAAACCCTTGGTATGAAAGCTTGTTTATTTTAGCGTGATTTTCCTCGCACTTAGGCTCGCTAAGAGAAAAAGAAATAAATTCAAGTTGAAATTTCTTTCCGGAATAATCTTCAATTGGAGAAAATTCTTTGAAGGTTTCTTTAATCCCCTCTCCTACGAACCACCGGTAAGATTTAATCTGGGCTTCTATTAAATTTGGAAATTCCGTCAGCGGACTTTTGTATCTTGAAAAATATTTTTTGGGGAGGTTTTCTGTTTGCATGATTGATTTTCTAAAAAACGAAAAAAGAAATGCTCTTTTTAGCTTCTTTTATAATTATTTAGATATTTCTGATTAAGCTTTATTAATGCTGTCTGGAGATGCATCCGAAACTCAATCAATCTCTTGTCTCTTAGTATACTTACCCTTGTCTTTTTGTCAAACTTAATTTGGGGATTAAATAATTTTACAAAATAAAAACTTCCTCTTATGATTTCCGGAAGGTAAGATTTTTGGAATCCCAGTGGTAGAGCAAAACTCACTACGGGGCATGCTTTATAATTTTTTCTTCTTCCAATCTTCTATCTTCTTATGATTTCCAGAAAGCAAAACTTTAGGAACTTTGTATTTTTTACTTTTTTTACCCTGAACAGAGTTGAAGGGATATTCCAAAACTTCAGGACGAGTATAGACTTCACTGGAAGACACTCTTTCTTCTTCCAAGGATTCATATTTTCCCAAAACACCAGGAATTTGACGAGAAACACAATCAATCAAAATCATAGCCGGAACTTCTCCGCCGGTTAAAACATAGTCCCCTACTGAAAGTTGTTGAAACTTTAAAAACCTGTCCTGAGCTTGCCGAAGGATTTTGTCTACTCTCGCATCTATGCCTTCATACCTGCCACAAATTAAAATAATATCTGTATATTTTTTAGAAATTGTTTTTGCAAAAGTAGTCGTAAATTTTTCTGCACTGGGAATAAAATTTATAATTAAAATTTTCTTGTTCCTGCCCTTCACTGTGTTCAAGACTTTCGCCACTGTTTTTAGCAGCGGCTCGGCGCGCATTACCATACCAGGACCTCCGCCATAAGGCTTATCATCCACTGGTTTATAGTTATTCTTCGGCGCCTTAATAAAATCTCTGGGATTATAAAATTTTATAGAAATAAGCTTATTTTTTATTGCTCGCCCAATAATAGACTCATTTAAATACGAATCAAAAATATCTGGGAAAATTGTGATAATGTGGAAGGTCATAGCTTATAGCTTATAGCTTATAGAAAAAAAATACAAGAAAAAAGAGCGAATACAAAAGTTTTCGCCTGCGGGCACTGGCTTCGTTTTGTCCGCCAGAAAATTTTTGTATTCGCTCTTTTTTTATAACCTAGATTCCTTTCAAATCTTCCATTGCCTGATCAACAGTCTTTGCCGGACTCGGAGAACTTACCGGTCTGGTGCTCCCTTCCGGCTCGTTTATTTTCAAATTCACCCGAGCATTGTTCTTCATACCGATAATTCTGAGAAGAGTGCGGATAGCCTTTGCAGTATTACCCATTCTACCGATGATTTTGCCCATATCGGCAGGATTCACGGTAAGACTTATGAGCACACCCATTTCGTCAACGGTGCGGTCAATTTTCACATCATTCGGATTGTCAACCAGAGCCTTTACCACATATTCCAAAAATATCTTGTCAGCGTCTTGCATATGTATTCAGAAATAAAATGTTTTTAATCAATGGCAGTGTTACGACCAGTTACTGCTTGCGATAATTATATCTCCCAATAAAACTTTTGTAAAATTTTTAGCTATTATTTCTTGGACTTTAATTCCTTTCTCTTTTTAGTCGGTTTTTTTCTTGGCAATACATTAATTTTTTTTGCTTCTATCACTTTCTGATGGGCCATAAAATTATGCATCGTGTCGGAAAGCTTGGCACCTTTTGAAAGCCAATATTTTATCCTTTCCGCCTTGAAACTTGTATCTCCTGATTTTGGATTGTAAGTACCAACTATTTCTAAAAACTTTCCACTTTTTGTACTATTCTTCGAGTCAGTCAAAACAGCTCGAAACGCCGGATCGTTTTTTCTGCCTATTCTCTGCAATCTTATTTTTAACATTAGACTAGTCTAACATAACTCGCAAAAAAGGCAAACGCCTGATCTTGTCCAACGCACAATTACACCCAAATAAGATTTGATTCTAACGTAAAAGGAGCCCAAAAGGGCTCCTAAGCGACAAAATCAATCACCCCGCGGCAAGCCGACGGGGTATGACCGGAGGCAGAGCCTAGA
>CAYZGS010000068.1:0-1474 GCA_964478145.1 uncultured Candidatus Saccharibacteria bacterium
ACCTTTGTCACCCCAATTCTACCTTAAGTGTCACCCCATATGGTTAACTGTACACCAATTTCGGAAAGTAATTTAAACAAGATTCGTTTTTTTTAAAAGCGCATCATAGCGCGTCTTGCTTTTGCGCTCCAAATATTTCAAATGACCACGCCTGTCTGCCACCATTTTAATCAATCCCCGACGGGAATGATTGTCTTTTTTGTGTTTCTTCAGATGTTTTGCCAATTCTTCTATTTGAGTGGATAAGATGGCCACCTGTACCTCCGGCGATCCGGTATCTTTCACGTGAATTTGATTTTTCTTGATTATTGATTGTTTCTTTTTAGTATTTAACATATGTTGATGGTAGCATAAAGTTTTCAAAATTGCAAGGTCTCCATCGCGCAATTTGCCAGAGATAGAACAGGTATTTTGTGTTATGATTAGCAAAATATGGCATCCGAAATTGAGAAACTAAAAAGAGAATTTTTAGAGTATCTGGAAATAGAAAAAGGCTCCAGTTTGAAAACTGTTGAAAATTATGACAGATACCTGAGCCGGCTCTTTCAATTTGGGAAATTAAAATATGCGAAGGATATCACGGACGAAAATGTACGGGAATTCAGGCTGTTTTTAAACAGACAGAAAGGTATAAAGGTGAAAGGGCAGAGTCAGGCAACTATGAAAAAAAACACTCAAAATTATTATTTAATAGCCCTGCGCGTCTTTTTAAAATACCTGATCAAAAGAAAAATCCCAGCCCTTTCTCCCGACCAAGTTGAACTGGCGAAGATCAAGGAAAGGAGTCTGGATTTGATAACTATCGACGAACTGGACAGACTTCTTTCCGGACCAAACGGACCTAGTTTGAAAAACCTGCGAGATAAAGCCATTCTTGAATTATTTTTTTCCACCGGGTTGCGCGTGTCCGAGCTTGCTTCGCTTAACAGAGATTTGGATTTGTCTAAGAACGAATTTCCTATTAGGGGAAAAGGAGAGAAGGTCCGAGTAGTCTTTTTATCAGAAACTGCGCGAAAATCCATAAAAGAGTATCTGGCAAAAAGGTCCGATATGGAAGAAGCGATGTTTGTAAATATCAAACAGGCAAGACCTGTTAACCAAACAGGTCTTGCCTGTTTGCAAAGCCGGTTAACTCCCCGCTCCATAGAGCGCATAGTAAAGTATTACGCCATCAAGGCCGGCATTTCCAAAAAAGTGACGCCGCATGTGATAAGGCATTCTTTCGCCACCGATCTATTGCAAAACGGGGCGGACATCAGAAGCGTACAAATGATGCTGGGGCATTCAAATATTTCCACTACCCAAATTTACACCCACATTACCGATAAACAATTGCAGGAAGTACATAAGAAATATCACTCGCGTAAATAAGCATGCCCCGTACCAAGCTCTGCTTTAGTTCGGGGTTTCACAGCATAAAATAATATGAAGATAATTTCATGGAACACAAACGGGCTGCGGGCTACCATAAAAC
>CAYZGS010000068.1:1484-4072 GCA_964478145.1 uncultured Candidatus Saccharibacteria bacterium
TATGGGAGGGAAACCGGATATTTTGTGTTTACAGGAAACAAAAGTCTCCCCGGATCAATTGCCGGAAGAAGTGAAAAACATTCCAGGTTATTATTCATGTTTTTCTCATTCTAAAATCAAAAAAGGATATAGCGGAACAGCAATTTATTCCAAAGAAAAACCGCGAGAGGTTTTTCACGGAATGGGAATTGAAAAATTTGACAATGAAGGAAGAATAGTAGGTATGAAACTAAAAAATCTCACAATTATAAACGGGTATTTCCCAAACGGCGGGCAAGGTCCCGATAGATTAAAATATAAATTGGAATTTTACGACGCTTTTTTAATATTCATCATAAAACTCAGAAAAAATGGCGAGCGCGTTATTTTTTGCAGACGTAAATACCGCTCACGAAGCCATAGATCTGGCTCGTCCCAAGGAAAACACGGAGAACACCGGATTTTTGCCTATTGAACGCGCTTGGATAGATAAAGTGATAAAAAATAATTTTGTGGATATTTTCAGGAAACTTTATCCGGAAAAAACCGACGCATACACTTACTGGGACCAGAAAACTCGCGCCCGCGACCGAAATGTCGGCTGGCGACTTGACTACTTTTTCGCAAGCTCCGAAATAATTCCCAAAATAAAAAAAACTGGTATGATGAGCGATTATTATGGTTCGGACCATTGTCCGATTTGGCTAGAAATTTGAAATAAAAAAATATGAGGTCGCTAGGTCTTGCCTAACGATGTAATAAATAAATATGGGCGCGTGGCGGAACTGGTATACGCGTACGCTTCAGAAGCGTATGGAGCAATCCTTGAGGGTTCAAATCCCTCTGCGCCCACAATTATGATTGGACTAATTTTGGTTCTGTATCTTCTCCAAACCATTTTTTTGACAACTTTTTTATATTGGGAGCCATATCTGTGACAAGAATTTTGGCTTTCTTGTTTTTCGATAATTTTTGGGCAATTTCCGGATGCCGTGCAAAATAATTTTGCAATTTTTTAGGGATTATTTCATCTTGAGAGATTAATTTCGTATTTTTCCCTAAAATCTTCTTAAATTCATTTTTAAATATCGGATAGTGGGTGCATCCCAAAACTATAGCTTCGGGTTTTCGGGAAAGCAATGGCTTTAAATATTTTAGGATAAATTGTTTCGCCAGAATATTTTCTCCATTCTCAATCAAAGGCACAAGCATCGGCGCTGGATTTTGAAAAACTCTCGCCTGTTTGTTGAGCTTTTTGATTTCTTTTGGGAAACTTTCAGAAACAACCGTACCAGAAGTCGCAAGCACTCCTATATTCTTAAATTTTGCCACTTCTTCGGCCGTCGGTATAAGCACTCCCAAAATTTTCTTTTTCTTCCCGTATTCTTTTTGCAACCTTTTTAAAGCTCTCGCCGAGGCGGTATTGCAAGCTATAACAACAATTGCGCAATTCTCTTTATGAAAAAGATAATTCACTGCTTCGCGAGTAAACTGATACACCGTCTCGTGCGATCGATTTCCATAAGGGACTCTTTTGGTGTCTCCCAGATACACATAATCATATTTTGGCATCAATTTTCTTATTGAGCGCGCGATAATGAGTCCTCCCAGCCCCGAATCAAAAATTCCAATTTTCATAAATTCATCTTAACATATTTATTTTTCTATTTGCGCATCCTGCCTTTTGGCTTCAGCCCAAGCGAGTTCATAGATTTTTTTCATAGCATCTGCAATTTCAGCGCTTTTTATAATAATTCCCAACTTTTCTCGCCAGGATGCTATCATCACTTTATTATCGTAAATATTTATCTCTGGAATAAAATCAAAAGCACTAGTGGGCACCAAGGCGGTCTCCCGCATTTCCTTGTTATCCAGGCTTTTGCGCTCTCTACCCGTTTCGCTGTCTGGCACGATAGCCCGTATGGCTATTCCCTTCCCAGCACGACGCTTGTAATATTCTGGGAAATAACCTGGCAGTCCGGCATGCATATTCTCCACACTAGCATAAGCTCTTATCGGTTCAGTAGAAGTAAGTGTATCTTCATACACTTTTTCCATTCCCTCCCGTCCTTCGTAAAAAAGCACTTTTGGCCTGTCTGCCACGTTATGTATTGATTTTAATTCCGGAATAATTTTGCGCGCCTCTTTGATATAAATTTGGTCGTTCTCAATCTTTTTTAAAAGCATTTTTTCAATTTGGTCTGGCGATTCTGCTACATATTCTTGCTTAGGTTCCTTCCCAGAAACTCTTACTAACTCTTTTGCGCTAAGTGACGCCAAAATGTGATATCCAGTAGGGCGATTAATACCTGCTTTACGCGAAATTTCTGTAACCGTTCCTTTTCCCAATTCCAGTAACGCCAAATAGACCTGTACTTCCTTTTCGGAAAAGCCGATATATTCCAAGGTTTTCTTTAAATCCAAATTCTCATTTTCCATTTACCCATTATATTCCAAGCCCTAAATTTTGTCAATAACTGCGAACAAAATTTCTGTTAATTATTTTTAACCTTTAATATAAGCTTATTTATCCACATATTTTGGTCATATCGCTTGACAATATATTTTAAAAGTATATCATAAACACTATGCTAAGGCGTATAGAAAGC
>CAYZGS010000069.1:0-4039 GCA_964478145.1 uncultured Candidatus Saccharibacteria bacterium
AAGACCGGTGGTAATATCAGTTCCAGCTACCCCCCCGGCGTGGAAAGTACGGAGAGTAAGCTGGGTGCCTGGTTCACCTATGGCCTGAGCCGCGATAATACCAACCGCTTCTCCCTGTTTAACCAAATGGTTTCTTCCCAAGTCCAACCCATAACACATCTGACAAAGACCGTGAGTAGTACGACAGGCAAGCGGAGAACGCACAAAAACTTCCTTAAATCCCATTCCTTCAATGTTGTAAGCCTCTTCTTTGGTAACCAAAAATCCTCTCTTGTAAAATACCTTCCCATTTTCATCTTTTAAATCCCCTGCTAATACCCGTCCGCGGATATTCTTTGAAAGGGGAATTTCAATTCCAGAAATATTTTCCCGGCTCACTATTTTGCCATCTCTAGTGCCACAGTCTTTTTCAGTGATAACCACATCCTGCGCGACATCCACCAATCTGCGAGTCAGATACCCTGCTTTAGCGGTATTTAAAGCGGTATCCGAAGCGCCCTTACGAGCACCGTGGGTAGTAATAAAATATTCAATCGGAGAAAGACCTTCGTGATAACAGGGAATAATAGGAAATTCCAGTGTTTTTCCCTGGTTATTTTGGATAAGCCCTTTCATTCCGGTCATCTGAATTAAACTCGTCATAGTGCCTCTGGCTCCTGAAGTGAACAAGTCGTAAGTGGAACCGTTTTTATCAAGAGTTTTAGGTAAAACTCTTTCCAATTCCTTCTTAGTGCGCGTCCATATTTCTATAATTTTTTCGTATTTTTCTTCCTCGGAAAGAAGACCCTCTTTCCACTGGGATATCGCTTCCGTTTCCAATTTTCTGCCTTGTCCTATAATTTTCACTTTTTCCAGAGGCACTTTTACATTATCCAGCCCCCAAGTCGTGCCGGAAAATGTCGCATACCTAAAACCAAAATTCTTTATTTTGTCCAAAATAGAGGGAGTTTCATCCACTCCATAATGCATAATAAGTTCGTCCACAAGGGAGGACAGCCTTTTTTGGGTCATCTCATCGTTTATGTATGAGAAATCATCTGGTAAAATGCTGTTGAAGAGAAGCTTGCCAACAGATGTATCAAAAAAACCTCCGTCAAATTTTCTATATTTGTAGCTGTCTGTCGCCAAAACTTTTATCTTCGCGCGAAAAGACACAACTCCGTATTCATAGGCGGTTATAGCGGTATTTGGACTGGAAAAATATTTACCCTCGCCAAACTCGCCGGAAGTTGATTTCGTCATCCAGTAAGAACCAAGCACTATGTCCTTGCTGGGATGCACTATTGGATCGCCGTTTTGAGGTTTAAGCAAATTTTTATTCGCGGCCATTAATTCTTTCGCTTCCCACTGGGCCTCTTCAAGTAGAGGAACGTAAACTGCCATTTGGTCTCCATCAAAGTCGGCATTGAAAGCCTGGCAGACAAGCGGATGCACTTGAATAGCATTTCCCTCAATCAGAATCGGATTAAAAGCTTGAATGCCCAAACGATGCAAAGTCGGCGCGCGGTTCAGTAAAACGTATTTTCCTTGAATTACCTCTTCAAGCATGGTCCATACCTCCGGTGTGCGTTCTTCTATAAGTTTATTTGCTCCGCGGATGTTAAAGGCCAGTTCAGCTTGCAAAACTCTAGAAATCACGAATGGTCTAAATAGCTCAAGAGCCATATGTTTTGGCAATCCGCATTGGTTTAATCTAAGTTCCGGACCGACCACAATTACACTGCGCCCTGAGTAATCTACCCGCTTGCCAAGCAGGTTCTGGCGAAACAAACCCTGTTTGGACTTTAGATTATCAGATAAAGATTTCAGAGGACGTTTTTGGGACTGGCTCATAGCGGCGCTGTCATTTTGTTTAGCGATTGAGTTGTCTATCAGGGCATCTACCGCTTCCTGAATTATCCTTTTTTCATTTCTGAGAATTACGTCCGGCGCATTTATTTCTTTCAATTTTTTTAAGCGATTGTTGCGATTTATCACTCGGCGGTAAAGGTCATTTAAATCGGAGGTGGCATGCCTGCCCCCGTCCAAGGCAACCATAGGACGCAGAACTGGAGGAATAACTGGGATAGCGGTCAAAAACATCCATTCGGGGCGGATACCCGCATAGGTCATAGCGCGAATAAGCGAAAGTCTTTTTTGCAATTTTTCCTTTTCAATGGCGCTCGCTTTTTCAATCATTTCTTCAGTATGTTTCTTCAATTTATTCAAATCAAGATTTTTAAAGATGGAATAAATAGCTTCGGCGCCGATATTCGCCTCAAAACAAGTGCCGTATTTTAGGGAATAATGATGAAAAGAAATCTCGTTTAAAACTTTCCCTTCATAAATTTCCATAATTTCTTTTTTGGTGTTGGAAAATAAATTCTTTAATTTCTCTCGAGTATTATCATCGGCCGCATTTTTCAACTTGGCTTTATATTCTTTTTCCAGACTCTGGATAATTTCTTTTTTTTCATCATCGTGCACTTTGATAATTATATATCCGGCGAAATATATCACTTTTTCCAGATCGGAAACAGAGATATTGAGAAGAATGCTCATGCGGGAAGGCACTCCACGCAAAAACCAAATGTGAGCTACGGGGGTGGAAAGCTCAATATGCCCCATTCTTTCCCTTCTAACGATGGAACGAGTGACCTCCACTCCACATTTCTCGCAGATAATATCCTTATAGCGTATTCGGCGATATTTTCCACAGTAACATTCATAATCCTTTTCCGGTCCGAATATCTTTTCATCAAAAAGACCGCCTCGCTCAGATCTGCCGGTGCGGTAATTTATGGTCTCTGGTTTGGTAACTTCTCCATAGGACCAGTCCTTTATTTGTTCCGGAGAGGCAAGCTTCAGTGAAATATAATCAAAATCGGTTATGTTTAAAGTTTTCATATTATATAAATTTTAAAATTTAAAAACCCTACTTGATGATTTTAACTGTTAATTTTATCCCCGTATTTTTTAAGATTAACGTCCAAAGCGAGACCGCGCAAATAATTCAGCAGAACATTGAAGGATGCGGGAGAATTCGGTGGCCTGATAACCTCGTTTTTAATAATGGAATCAAACGTCTGCGAACGGCCCAATATGTCATCAGATTTGATGGTAAGCATCTCCCGCAAAGTATAGGCCGCGCCGTATCCTTCCAGCGCCCACACCTCCATTTCGCCGAATCTTTGTCCTCCACCTTGGGCTTTTCCACCCAGTGGCTGCTGAGTGATAAGGGAATACGGTCCGATGGAACGCATATGAATTTTATCTTCCACCATGTGATGAAGTTTCAACATATACATATAGCCGACTGCCACATCTTGAGCGAAACTTTCTCCGGTGCGCCCGTCAAAAAGCTTCATTCTGCCATTTTCCGGCAATCCAGCCTTTTTTAATTCTTCTTTTATTTCTTCGTTTTTCGCTCCTAAAAATGGAGGAACAATCGCCTGATAACCGAGACTATTGGCTGCCATACCGAGATGCATTTCTAGAATTTGTCCCAAATTCATACGGGAAGGAACGCCCAATGGCGAAAGTATAATATCAATAGGAGTGCCATCTTCTGTATAAGGCATGTCTTCCTCCGGAAGAATTTTTGAAATGACTCCTTTGTTTCCATGTCTGCCGGAAAGCTTGTCCCCGACCGAAATGTTTCTAATCTGCGCTATTTCAATAACTATCTTTTTTATAATCCCTGCTTCCAGGGCGTGCCCCAAATCGCGCGAAAAAATTTTAACTCCTATGATGCGTCCGCGTTTTCCGTGTTCCATGCGAAGCGAGGTATCTTTCACATCCCGCGCTTTTTCAGCGAATATGGAACGCAGCAACCGTTCTTCTGGAGTGAGTTCAGTCTCGCCTTTGGGAGTAATCTTGCCGACTAAAATATCGTTCTCCCTGACTTCCGCGCCAATACGCACGATGCCGTCTTCATCTAAATCTTTAAGTTTTAGCTCTCCGACATTCGGTATGTCACGGGTGGTAATTTCAGGTCCGAGCTTAGTATCACGCACAACACAAATAAATTCTTCAACATAGATAGAGGTGAATTTACTTT
>CAYZGS010000070.1:0-3959 GCA_964478145.1 uncultured Candidatus Saccharibacteria bacterium
ACTTTCCAAAGAGCGGGTCATTGTAAGCTCCATCCCAGGAACAACCATAGACAGTATTGACTCTGCCGTTGAAGTAAACCAGCAAAAATATCTTTTTATTGATACCGCTGGGCTTCGGAAAAAAAGAAATGTTATTGAAAAAGTTGAAAAAATGGCTACCTATTCTGCCATAAACGCCTTAGAACGGGCCGATATTTTACTTTTAGTGATCGATGCGTGCGAGGGCCCTAGGGAACAAGATGTGCAGCTTGCAAAATTAGCGTGGAAGAGGGGAGTGGCCGTTATTCTTCTGATTAATAAGTGGGATTTGCTGTCTCCAGAAAAAAGAACCAACACCTATTGGCAAAAAGTTATTTGGTATAAGTTTCGTCATTTTAATCGAATTCCTTTTTTATTTATTTCGGCTACTGAAAAACGAAATATTACCAAAATTTTTGAAGCCATTTCACAAACGAAAGCGTTTTATGAACAGGTGGTTGAGCCTAAAAAATTAAACGACACCTTCTTGAATTGGGTACATAAAACCACTCACCCCATGATTAAAAAAGAACTGGGCAAACGATCCAAAGTAAATCTGTATAGTATGAAACAAACCAAAAATGCTCCTCCTCATTTTGAAGTTAAAACAAATTATCCAGACCAAATTACAGATCCATACGACCGTTTTTTAAAAACAAAAATTCGAGAAGAGTTTGGATTTTGGGGCATCCCCATAAATATAACCTACAAAACGTCTCGATAAAACCTCAGATTTTTAAGCGAGACAAGGAAGATGAGAAAAATAATCTCGAGGCGTATTTCATATACGTTGAGAATTATTTTTTGAAATCTGACGTAGTCGTAGCTAAAAAGATGTGGTTTTATTAGAAACTGTATGTCAGCGTTGCCACTATGTTGATACAATCTCCGTTGAGAGGTGTTCCTCGCTCTGTTTTTCGGTTCTCATCGGGGAAATTAATCCACTGATAAGATCCTTGAATACCTAAAAAGACCTGTCTTTGTTTAATGGGAATTTCAAATCCTAGTCCTCCTTCAGCTCCAAAAGCATTGCTTTGATTTTTAACAGCAATATCATCTCTGGCCTGAGTTCGGATAAATTCGCCTCCCCCTAAAAACATATAGGGGTTAGCAAACGTCAACGCTCTAGAATAACTTTCAGAGACAAAATAATACTTCCCACGAAGTAAAAAATCTAAAAGACTGACGGTGCCTCTTTTCCCATCGATTAAGAATTGATGAAAACTATCATCAATAGAAATTTCAAATGCAAAGCGTTTGGTGAAAAAATAAGTAAAAAACCCTCCAAAACTAGGACCCACGCCAATCAGCGTCCCTAATCCGCCGGTAAAAGCTCTGGCTCCTGCGTGAAGGCCAATATCAATAAATCTAGATTCATAAAAAAATATTTCATCTTCTTGTTGTTGTTTGGTTTCATACCCATAACCCGCAGAATCCTCAAAAATATCTTGTGCATATAGAGGCATTGCTAAAAGACAAAAAAGGATTAAAAACACAAACGATTTCACCATGAAATTACTATAACAAACTAACATTCAATTGACAAACTTTTAAGTTCTCTATACAACTTTTCATACACTATGTCTTCAGAACTCAGTCGAAAAGAATTAAAACGGCCCGATGTTATTCTGGTTAATTTAAGAGAAGGGTACCACTGGGTTGAAAATAATCTAAAAACGCTCGTTTGGATTGCAGCAGTTATTTTTGGAGCCATGGTCATTTGGACCGTAACAAACCTTTATCAAGATAAAAAAGAGGGGAAGGCTCTTTCTGCCTTTTATGGGGCGGAGAAAAATGTTGAAAAAAAGAGGGGAGAAATTTTAAAAGGCACGAAAGACAAAAAGAAAAATACTTCTGATGTATTAGCAGCACTACCTCAAGAACTATTTGAACTAAAAGCGGTTACCCAGAAATTTCCAAAGTCTCAAGCTGCATTTTTAGCCTATTTAAAATTAGGAGAACTTTACTCTCAAGAAAAAAAATATACCGATGCCCTGTCTTTTTATGAAAAAGCACTCCCATTAGCCCACAATAAATTTTATAAGATTTTAGTAACCTATAACTTAGGATATTTATACGAACTTTCTCAAGATTATCCTAAGGCCATTGAGTGGTATCGAAAAATTACAGAATATAAAAAACAAAGAATTTTATTATGGACAGTAGGGTATCGACCCAACGCATTCTGGATAGCTTCTGCTTATTTTGGTTTGGGGCGCTCCTATGAAAAATTAAAAAAGGTAGCAGAAGCCAAAGAAATGTATCTCCATGTGGCAGATGAATTTCCCAATACCACATTTGCCGACAAAGGGCATGCCTTTGCACAACTTTTAAATTAAGTAAGATGAAAAATTACGGTTTTATTATTCTATCTGTATTATGTTTAGGAATAGGGTGTAGTGGTACTTTCCCTCGTCTTGAACAAGGTACCTCTGGAAATCGACCAAAACAAAATCTCATTGCCCCTCTTATTCCGCGTTCATCCATTGTAGGGGAGTTTAATTCTTCGATTGAATTAGCTTCCCCGGTGATTGTAGGCAATATCGTCTATCAAGGAAGTATTCACGATGCTTTTTTGGCGGTATACAAAAATACAGGAAGGGTGGTTTGGAAAGTCGATATCCCCGGAGGAGTAGAAGCAGGGGCCAGTTATTTTGATCAAAAGATCTATTTTGGAGCCAATGACGGAAATTTCTATTGTCTGGATGCAGCCACAGGTAAAGTGATTTGGAAATACCAGACCAAAGTTGAAACTTTTTCAACGCCTGTTATTCGAGGAGGGATTGTTTATTTTTCGACGGTCAATAACGGTCTTTATGCGTTAAAATCGAACACCGGTGAATATGTATGGTATTTTAATAAAGGCTATATTCAAAAAATTTCTGTTCGAGGAAGTTCTTCGCCAGTATATCATGATGGAAAGATTTATATTGGATTTTCTGACGGATATTTCTATGTTTTTAATGCCTTTGATGGGAAAACCATTTGGTTTAAAAAATTATCAGAAGATGATCAAATCAATGACAAATTTATTGATGTCGATGTCACGCCCATTATTGGAGAAAAAGAAGTATTTGTGGGAAGTTTTGATGGGTCCTTATATGCACTGGATCTGGCCA
This sequence comes from uncultured Candidatus Saccharibacteria bacterium, assembly GCA_964478145.1. Taxonomy (GTDB): domain Bacteria; phylum Patescibacteriota; class Minisyncoccia; order Phycocordibacterales; family UBA9973; genus UBA9973. The sequence goes on from CAYZGS010000070.1 coordinate 3,138, forward strand.
CGGGAAGCGTTCGTTGGAAGTTTCAGCAAAGAGAAATTAATGGCATTACTGCCAATGATCATTTTATTTATGCCACCACCAGCACTAGAACTGTTTTTTGCTTAAAACGAACCACAGGACAAAAAGTCTGGGAACAAATGTTTCCCAAAAGCATTCCTACCAATCCTATCCTGGTTGAAGATCAGTTGATTGTTGCTACCTCTGAAGACTATGTTTATAGCTTATCTACAGAAAATGGATCTGAGATTTGGCAGTATAATTTAGATAGCGGTGTCAATAGCCAGCCTGTGCTTGAAGGAGAAAAACTTTATATTTTTACAAACCTGTCGACCTTGCATATCATCGATCCATTTTACCTAATCCCTAGGACATTATAAGAAGGCTAGGGGTCTTTCCTATATAAAACGTCTGATAATGAATATTATGTAAAGTATTATATGCTATTATCTTCTTGCCCCATGACTTGCAGCTCTACTTACGGCATGTAGAAAATCACGTCCTGCTGCATCAGCAGCACGACGTGCTGCTGATGCAGCAGCTTGATTTACATTAGTATCATCACGATGACGACGGCCTTGTCCCTCAGATTCAGATCTTGGGCGTAAGGAATTATAAAGATCTACTACTTCTTGCCATGGATGCTGGCAGATTTGTCTTCTAACATTGTTACATTTTGCGCTTCCTCTATAAGTATATCCAGGCGTGCAGTTAAATATTCCTTCTCCACATTCAGTCTCTGCTTCTCCAACACTTTTATTTGGAAATTCTGAATGAATGGCTGAAAGCATCCAGTTAACCCCTAAACTGGTTGCTGTACTTCTG
>CAYZGS010000071.1:0-3926 GCA_964478145.1 uncultured Candidatus Saccharibacteria bacterium
CCCATACACCACTCTTACAAGTGAGTATAATACTTTAAAAAATTCTGAATATTCAAATGCCTTAGCTTGGTCTAAAGATTGTTATTTGGTTTTTTGGGCTGATTTTTGTGACAATGTATATTATTCTTCAATATTAAATGGTTTAAAGCATAGTTTAGATTGTATTCGTGGATGGGAATCAGAATTGTGCTATGAATCTATAGGTTTTATTAATAATTACCGTACCTTTTTTTCAGACGAATGTAATGATTGTGTAGATGTCTGGTTTTCTCGTAATTGTTATAGTTGTATGAATTGCATTGGGTGTGTAAATTTGCGTGGAGCGTCAAGCTATATTTTTAATGTAAAATATTCTAAAGAAGAATATGAAAAAAAATTAAGAGAATTAAACTTTGAGTCCTGGAATAATTTAAACGATTTTTTTAAAAAGGCATATAATTTTTGGCTTACAAAACCTTATCGGGAGTATCATGGACACAGCATGAACCAGAATGTGAATGGTGAATATACTTTTCAGTCTAGAAACACCAAGGAGGGATATATAGTGAATTATGCAGACCATTGTAAATGGTGTCAGTTTATTACTGTATCTTCTTCTAAAGATTGCTGGGATTATTCTGGTTGGGGTAATAATGCTGAATTAATATATGAATCTAGCGTAGTAGGAGAAAATTCAAGCTCGGTAAGTTTTTGTGTGGAATGTTGGCCAGATAGTTTAAATTTACAGTATTGCTATTACAATATTACTGGTAAGAACAATTTTGGCTGTGTGAACCTGAAAAGAAAACAATATTGTATATTAAATAAGCAATATGATAAAGAATCCTTTGACAAGCTCAAGACGCAAATAATTGCGGATATGAAAAAAAATCCTTATATAGATAAACTGGGCAGAAAATATTCTTATGGAGAATTTTTTCCACTTGAGTTTAGTAAATTTTCTTATAATAAATCTAATGCCATGCGTTTTTTTCCAAAAACAAAAGAAGAAGCGCTAGCGGAGGGGTATAGTTGGAGTGAAACGGAAGATACCATATACCATACCACAAAATCGGCGGATTCTTTGCCGGACAAAATTTCCAATACTGATGAAAATATTTTAAATGAAGTGGTTAAATGCGGGAATTGCAAAAGGGGATACAAAATTGCGCGGGGCGAATTTGATTTGCTTCGCAAAATGAACTTGCCTGTCCCACATGAATGCCCAAAGTGTCGCGAAAACAAACGATTTGCTAGATTAACCAAGCCGAAGTTATATAACAGAACTTGCGCAAAATGCAACGCCGATATTTATACACCATATGCGCCTGACCGACCGGAAATAGTTTACTGTGTGAAATGTTATCAGCAGGAATTTTTATAATTTTTTATAAAAACCCGTCAACCTGGCAGGTTGACGGGTTTGCGCTCAAAATTTTTTTGTGTTAGATTAAAACGATTATGTCGGGAAGTAAAATTGATAAGACAAAACTGACTTCGGTTAATGTTGAAGAAAGAAAAAAACTGGATTTTCACTCCGGAGATACAGTGCGTGTGTGGTCTAAAATATTAGACGAGAAAGGCAAAACCCGCTTACAGGCTTTTGAAGGCATAGTGCTTGCCAGAAAACATGGTACGGAAATCGGAGCTACCTTTACCGTCAGAAAAATAGCTTCGGGAGTAGGGGTGGAAAGAATTTTTCCACTCTATTCTCCCATGATTGACAAAATTGAAATAACAAAAAAATCTCATATTCGCAGGGCGAAGCTTTATTATGTGCGCAACAAGGCAATAAAAGATGTTCGCCGAAAATTACACTCAATTGTATCGGAGAATGAAAAAGAAGTGGGATCAGAAGAAACAAAAGGGGAATAAAGATGTGCCCTTAGAAGATAGAAGCAAATTATGAACCAAGCAAAACGTTTTATCCATATATTTAACGCTTTTGTTAAAGTAAAGAAACTATTAAAAAATAAAGACAATGGGATTGATTTTTCGGTGATAGGTCCACCTATGGTTAAGATATTGAATGATCTTGGCCCGACCTTTATTAAACTGGGGCAAATGTTGTCTTTAAGGCCCGATATTATTCCGCCGAACCTAGCTGATGAATTGAGAAAATTATTAGACCACGGCACGCCTGTTGATGCGCGGAAAGTTATCAATTTATTTAAGTCAGAGACGGGAAAATCCCCCTCGGAGATTTTTCACAGTTTTGAGGAAACTCCTTTTGCCGTAGCCTCTCTGGCGCAGGTCCACAGGGCGGTCTATCAGGGAAAAATTTTGGCGGTGAAAATCCAAAAACCCGACATTTATTCGGTGATTTTGCAGGATTTAAGCTTAATTAAAAAATCTATCTTTTTACTTTCCTTTAATCCAAAAACAAGAAAATTCAAATCAATGGCTGGGTTAGCCATAGCGGAATTTCACAGATGGATTGAAAAAGAACTTGATTATAGATTAGAAGCTATCAATATAGAACGTATCAGTAAAAACTTTTTGGATGTCAAATATTTCAAGGCTCCGAGAATTGAGCATGCTCTATCGTCTAAAAAGATACTGGTAATGGAATATATAGACGGGGTGAGTTTGAATGAATTATTTGATAATATTCCCAATCTGTCCGAACAGAACATCATAAAATACAAAGATATAAAATTTTCAAAGAGTAAGTTTTTGGATCGTGCCATAAATATAGTGTTCAAACAAATTTTTGAAGATGGTGTTTTCCACGCCGATCCTCATCCTGGCAATATTTTTGTCACTAAAGAAGGCGACGTGGCCTTTATAGATTTTGGAATAATAGGGATTTTACAGCCATCCATAAAGAAATCAATACTTGAGGTATTCTTTGGAATTATTGAGAGAGACATTGAAAAAATTTCTGGATCTCTTATCGGTTTGGACGAAATTGAGGGGCATGCTTCAATGCCGGAAATTGAAGCTAAAATTCGCCAGCTTTTGAATGAATGGCAGAGCGGTTCCATCATGGAAATGACTACAGCGGAGGTTTTTTATCAATTGGTAAAAATTTCCATAGAGTCAAAAATTGACCTGCCTTATTCCATTGTCATTATTGGAAAAACTCTCTTGGAATACGATGGAGATTTGAGAAAGTTAAAACCGGACCTTGATATTATTGATTCCTTCAAGGATATTGTTGAAAAAAAGTATGGAATGAGTATAATGAATTTTGCGCAGGAAGGCAAAACTGTTCCCTTAAATAATCTTCTCAGTCTTATGGAATCATTGCCGGAAAATTTGCAAACTTTTGCCAAGGGCTTGATTGACAAAGGTTTGGATTTTTCAGTGCATTTTGGGCCGACGGAGCAAAAAGCGAAAAAGGGTTAAATGTTAAAACAAAATGGTCGAAAACTATTAAACTAATTTGTTAGATTTAAAAATATGAACAAAAAAGAATCAAAAGACATTATAACGCAGGCGCTCCTTTTAGGTTTTGGATTGATGGATATAACAAAAGAGAAGATAGAAAAAGGCATAAAAGAACTTAAGAAAAATAGAAATATCGGTAAAAAAGAAACCGAAAAAGTAGCCAAAGACTTTTTGAAAAATATAGATAAAAACAGGGAAGAAGTGAAAAAGATAATCAACAAACAAGTAAAGCGGGTAATTGATGAACTGGGGCTAGCAGTTAAAAAGGGCAGCTCAAAAGGAAAGTAGCATAGAAGAACATGAAGCAAATTTATTAAAGACCCGGTCAAATCGGGTTTTTAATTTGTATGAATATGCTAAAATTGAGGCATGCCCAGGTGGAGAAACTGGTAGACTTACTACCTTGAGGTGGTAGCGCTCGCAAGGGCTTGGGGGTTCGAGTCCCCCCCTGGGCACTAGAGAGAACAAGTTGCGGATTAAGAATGCGGAGCGATTTTGCGGAAGCCAAAATCGCGCTATCAATTTCTTTTCCGCCTACGGCGGAAACCGTGAAA
>CAYZGS010000072.1:0-3814 GCA_964478145.1 uncultured Candidatus Saccharibacteria bacterium
TCTACACTTTATCCTGAAGGGACTAAAAGTGTAAACAACGCTAGGATTTCTTACAAGTTAGTTTGAAATGCAGTTACCACTTCGCAGGGATTGCCATATGTCCAAATAATAACTTTAACATAGGAATTGATTGAATATTTTTTATAATAGCACCTTTTGCGTCTTCTGTCACTATAATCTTACCATACTTCCTCCGGATTTATAATAGTATTTTTAAGATTTTGAAGAAATGTTTTATTGCGTAAATCTGGATGGGTTATAGATTTCTCTTTTCATTTTTTATAAGTAAATATCACTCGTTTACCTCTATAATCATCAACATCAATAATAAATTCAGCGCTACTCATAGTGTAATTTTAGGAATCCCGATTTATCCAGATTATACCACACCAGCCGCCCAATTCTAAATTTCCCCTGTGGATAAAATCTAAAAATCTCTTCTTTAGTATTTTTTCACTGCCGCTCGTAAACCCCAACCAATTCCACATAGTCAAGAATCGCTCCCTCCATTGCTTTTTCCACATCCTCTTTTCTAACCGAGGGCTCAAGCTCAAACATTCTATCCAAAGCGTAAAGCTTGAAAAAATATCCATGAACCCCGCTGCCCGGACAAGGCCCGCCATAAGAATTTTTCCCAAAATCATTCATTCCCTCAATTGCGCCTTGGGGCGCGCTGTTTTCTTCAATCAAAGAAACAGACGGGCTGATATTTATAACCACCCAATGAACCCAATTGCCGGTCGGCGAATCAGGATCATCAAAAATCAAAACCAAACTCCTAACTCCTTCCAGCACTTCTTTAATAAAAAGCGGGGGATTTATATCCTCCCCATCGCAAGTATATTTAGCCGGAATCATCTAATTATTTTCAAAAGCCGAACTAATAAGCTCCATATTTTCTTTTTTAGTTATTGGAGATGGCTGCTTTTCCGGCCTCTTAAAAACCCAAAAAACAGCCCCTCCCAAAATAACTAAAATAATTAAAATAATTGAAATTATCATCTCCTTTGAAAGCCTCATATCCCCAAAAAATATGGAGCTTATTAGTGATTTTTTCTCGTTTTGCGAAGGATTAACATTTTTAATTTCATTCTCTATCTCCTTTATATCTTTTCTCGCTCTCCAAGAGTTATAGCCAAATAAAAACGATATAATTGGAAGAACTACCATCCAAAAATAAATAAAAAAATCATTGGAGACACTAGATAAAAGAGGTGAAGAGATTACAAATATTCCAGCTATTAGAAGTCCGGTCACGCAATTTGCGTTTGCCACAGCTATATTCCATCGTTTTTCTATTTTCCCCCTTATGTACTTTTTTCTTATTGACTTTTTCGTACTGGCCAATAATTTCCACTCCGCTAATTCATTTAACACTCCTTCTTTTCCGTATAATTTTTCAAAATAATTCCATCCAGTTATATTAAATATAAAATATGTAATATTTGATATAATAAATCCCAAAGTAAAAATCACAACTACACTACTAGCTAAAGTGATTAAACTTCCGTCAAATTGTTTTATAAATTTCAGCGATTCGTCAGGGTTTGCTATACCAACAAAAAAAATGGCAACTATAGGTGGAATTATAAATTTATAGTTTGAAATTTTGCTAATCATTTTTTATTAAAATTATTACCGCCTTTGAAAAACTCACATTCCCATTATACCAAAAACCGCCTTCTTGGCGATTTTTCTTCTTGGTCTCATAATTCGCTGACTTCTAAATTTCTACCCCAGCCGTTTCGAAAAAGCCGTTTGATAATGGCTTGCTTTACGAATTTTTCCGAAAGTGGTTTTTGCATAAAACTATTTTCTCTTAGCCCATCGGCGAGCTTCTTAAATCTATTTTCCTAATTTTTTGTTGGCCAAAACTTAAATAATTCGCCACATTTATTACATTTGCACTGATAAAAAATGTTAGTGAATTTTGGATATACTTGCGGATTGGACCTTATTATTGCGTCCCCGTTTTCGATTTTACTAACAATATCAATGTTAGAATTTTTACATTTAGGACATTTTTTCTTGTTTGTTTTTTCCATAAATTTTATTTTTCAATAAAACCCTCGACCTTTTGTTTGGCTTGTTCTAAGAGTTGTTTGGCTTTTTGGCGGGCGGCGTGTGATTTTTGGACCAAAGCGGCGATTTTTTGTTGAGCGGGCTTTGGTAAAATTGGGATTAAAACATTTTTGATTTGTTCTGGCCGCCAATGGATAATAACCGAACCGCCGGTATCTCGTTCTGCCTGCATCTGTCCGATTATTGAGTTAATAACTAAAGTTAGGTATTCCGACTCTATTTCTATTTTTGTTTTTAGTCTTAAAATCCCGCTAGAAATTATTTCCTCTATCTGGCTGTCTATAAAATAAGCGATTCCGGGAGTAGCGTCTTTTGTTAGTAAAATTTCGCCCGCTTTTGGCTCAAAATTATCTTTAAATCTATTATAGTTTTCTTGAGAAAGATATTGCTGATTATTGTCTTTAATTCCAAATTTAGAAATATTGCTAACCCTAACAAAAGGAACCCCTTTATCCTGATAAATTTCGCTTCCCGGCTCTATACCCTTTTGGATTGAAACAATATTGCCTAATTTTCTATATTCTAAATTCTTGATTCTTGATTCTAAATTCTTATAAATCGGTTGAAAGTATTCGGCGTCAATACGGTCAACGGATTCCACATCAGAAAGATTGACTATATAAGATAAATTATCTTCGGGCCTAAAATTCTTTAAGCCCAATTCTTCTAAAAGTAAATTTTCGGCTTGGGAGTAAAGGGATTTTGATTCCTCTAATTTCTTAAAAAACCCTTTATATAAAGATTCAACCTTATTCATCTCGGCCAAATTAAAAATCGGTACCTTAAATTTTTTAATCGACCCTAAAAAGATATTAGATTGTACGCTACTAACTATTTCTCGTTGAGTTTGTAAAAAACCATATTTTGAATTTAAAAAAGCCGCTAAATAATACGGCGAAAAATTATTCAAGAGCGTAATTTTGGCAATGGCTTGGTTGGCATTCGCTCTCTTGGGAAAATTATGTGCTACGGCGGCATTTCCAATTGTCCCCGCCATTGTAAGTAAAACCTGGCCTTCGGTTACGCGTGATTTTTTTAAAATTTCGTCTACTTTCTCGCTAATATATTTAACATTATCTAAATCGACATAGCCATCGTGTATATCCCCAACGTTTATATAAGGAATGCCTGATTCTTGCCATTCAATATAACTGGTGAGTGAATATGCTCCAAAACTAATGACCGATTTTGAAATTTCCTCTATGGTTTTTGTTTCTAAAGAATTGAGTTTTTCTTCCAAATCCAAATACTCCGGCTGGTAGTATTCCGCGTCCAGCCGGTGGTTGCCTTCAAGTTGTGATTTTTGGATTATTGAGTAAATAATCATTTTATTTTACTAAACAACCATTTGTATTTCTTAAGTTTTTCTAGATACTCAATCTCGACTTCAAGGCAATTTTTTTTATAATTGAATTCTCTTTCTTCTTTCAGTAAATCGGATCCGGTTCCAGAAAATGGTGTAGCGGTTCCAAAATTTTGGTAGTAACCATTCATCAATTTTGTTAACTCCGCTTTTTTCATTGCTAATTTTTTTTCTGCCTCAAATGTTTTTAATTTTCTATTTTCAAAATATAGATAAAGAGTTAAAAACCCTAAAATAATATTTAAAATTTTAGACACTATATCCCACATAATTTTTTATTTATAAAAACCACTTTTTGCTCTATTTTTCGGTTTTTAGTTATTAACAATCAAACTACTGCACATGATGAGATACATAGGTGACACCCAT
>CAYZGS010000073.1:0-3696 GCA_964478145.1 uncultured Candidatus Saccharibacteria bacterium
TCTATATAATGTCTATATGTTTGCCATTAAGGTAAAAGACAGGAATTCAGGCACAAAATCATATAAGCTGAAAGAAGTAGGAGAAATACCTGCTGTTTTTTATGGAGCAGGTAAAGGCGCTACTTCTATTTCTGTTCCGATTATTGAATTCAAAAAAATCTGGCGAGAAGCGGGGGAATCTTCTACTGTCAAAATATCAATAGATGATAATAATATAGATGTTCTTATTCATGAAGTACAAGTACATCCGGTGACCGGAGAGCCAATACACGTAGATTTTCTAGCGGTAGATATGAATAAAAAGATTAAGGTTAATGTTCCACTTGAATTCGTTGGTGTTTCTAACGCAGTTAAAAATGGTTTAGGAAATCTTGTGAAAGCGCTTTACGAAGTAGAGGTTGAAGCACTACCGAAAGATCTTCCGCACAATCTAAAAGTTGATATAGCTAAACTGGAAACAGTAGAAGATCAGATTTTTGTTTCCGATATTAAATTACCAGTTGGAGTAGTTGTTATCACTAATGTAAATGAAGTGGTGGCCTCTATTGTCTTACAGGTAGAAGAAAAAGAAGAAGTGGTTGCGCCAATTGATTTATCTGCAATTGAAGTTGATAAAAAAGGTAAGAAAGAAGAAGAGGGAGAACCAGGTGCTGAAACTGTTGCTCCTGTTAAAGAGGAAAAGGAAGAAAAAAAATAAAAATCTTGAATTCGTGTTATAATAATATCTATGATAAAAAAGTTAGCGATCGTAACGTTTTTTGTGCTGATTTCAGTGTTTTTTCTGCCCCAAATAAATGCAGCTGTTGATTGTCTTTCTTTGACGGCTGCTTCCCTTAAAGCTGATAGAGATTTTTGCAAAAAAGAGCTTAGCCAGATAGAGGCTCAGTTGGCTGATTTATTGAAGAAACAAGAAAAACAACGGAAGCAGACTGGAACATTAAAGGGCGATGTGGATTATTTGAGCAGTCAAATTGATGCTCTTAAAACTAAAATAAAGGCCAGAACTTTAAAAATTGCGCAGCTGAAAGTGGACATAAATGGAAAAGTTTCAGCCATTGAAAATCTTTCAGAAAAAATAAATAATGAGTATGAATCTTTAGCTCAACTGTTGCGTAACACTAATGATTTTGACAACAAGGATTTTGTTTATTTGATGTTTTCCAGTGAAAGCCTTTCCGGTTTTTATAGCGATTTGGAATCTTATACTTCAATCAAACAGGCGGTAAAAAATTCCGTAGACCAGATTAAAGGGATAAAAAGCGAAACAGAGGCGGAGAAAAAAGACCTGGAAGAAAAACAGGATGCGGAAACAGATGCTCAGGTTGAACTTGAAACCGCGCAGAAAAAAGTTGTTCAGAGCGAGGCAGAGAAAAAGAAACTTTTAACCATATCTAAAAATAAAGAGATAGAATACCAAAAACTTGCCGCGGAGAAAAAAGCAAGAGCAGATAAGATTCGCAGCGCTTTATTTAATCTTGCCGGTATTTCAGAAAAAATTGAATTCGGCACGGCGCTTGAATATGCCAATGAAGCGAAGGCTAAATTTGGTATTGACCCAGCGTTCTTACTTGCTATTCTTACACAAGAAAGCGATCTCGGTGCGAATGTCGGTTCGTGCTATGTGACAGACACCAGCACGGGAAATGGCAAAGGGGCGAATACTGGAAGTCCGCAAATTAGAGTGATGCACCCAACTCGTGATATACCAATATTTTTAAATATAGTTAATAAATTTGGCTTAAATTATACATTAACCAGAGTTTCTTGTTGGCAACCTGCATACAACAAAGATGGAACTCCTTTTGGCTGGGGTGGAGCGATGGGACCAGCACAATTTATTCCATCAACATGGAAATTGTTTGAAATTCGTCTTAAGAATCTTTTGGGGCATGACGCCAATCCCTGGAATCCAAAAGACGCTTTTATGGCGTCGGCAATGTATTTAACAGATCTTGGAGCAGTGGGCAATAGCGCAAGCGCGCAGAACAGAGCTGCTTGCAGTTATTATGGTTCCTGTACCAGATACCGTTATGACAGCAGTGTGGCGAAATTAAAAGCAAGCATCCAAGCCAACATAGATTTGCTTTCAAGCTAATATTGTGATAATGTCTAAAAAGAAAATTCAGATAATTTTATGAAAAAAGATATACATCCAAAATTTGATATTAAAACTAAAGCTACTTGCGCATGCGGAGCTGTTTTTGCAGTAGGTTCGACTATACCTGAAATAAAAGTGGAGATTTGCAGTAAATGCCATCCATTTTACACTGGCAATGAAAAAATAATGGATACCGCCGGACGGGTGGAACGTTTCAACAAGCGCCGAGCCGCTTCTGCAAAGGTAAAAAAGTAAGTAAAAATAGCGGGATTCTTGTTTATAGGGACTCTAGCAGCGCGACGGCGCGAGAGTGAGCGCTGGGCTTATGAATTTTAATCTAGACGAATTAAAAAGAAATCATAAGACAAGCTATTTAGCGGGTATTTTAGAGCGACTAGATAAAGAAGAAATTGAAGTGAGAGAGATGCTTGCTAGGGATGTTTCTTTAAAAGAAATGGCAGAAGGGGAGTTGAAATCCATTCAGGAACAAAGAGAGAATACGGAAAAACAAATTCAAGATATTTTAAACAAGGATATGGAAGAGGAAGAAATAGCTAATGAAATAATATTAGAAGTGCGAGCCGGCGCGGGAGGAGACGAAGCTTCGCTTTTTGCTTGGGAACTAGCGCATATGTATGAATTATTTTCCATCGTTAAAGGCTGGGAATGGAAAACAAATTATGAATCTAAAAACGAACTCGGAGGATACAAAGAGGCCAGTTTTGAAGTAAAAGGCAAAGATGTTTATAAAATATTGCGTTATGAAACAGGAGTGCATAGAGTGCAAAGAATACCAGCCACGGAAAAAAATGGTAGGGTGCATACCTCCACTGCCTCTGTAGCGGTGCTTCCCATTAAGAAAAAAATTTCTTTTGAAATAAATCCCGCCGACTTGGAAATGGAATATTCCCGTTCCGGCGGAAAAGGGGGACAGAATGTAAATAAAGTTGAAACAGCCGTGCGACTAATCCATAAGCCGACCGGTATAGATGTGCGTTCCACAAATGAAAGAAGTCAGCTTGCCAATAGAGAGAAAGCGATGATGATTTTAACAGCTAAACTTCAACAATTAAAAGAAGAAGAGGAGGCAAAAAAATATGCCGGTACTCGCAAAGACCAAATAGGCACTGGCGACCGTTCTGAAAAAATCCGCACTTATAATTTTTCTCAAGACCGTGTTACTGACCATCGCATCAAAAAATCTTGGCATAATCTGTCAAAAATAATGGCGGGGTATATTGAAGAGATTATAAATGCCTTGCAGTTTGGAGAGGAGGGAAATGAAGAAGAATAAAGAATTGCATAAAAAATAGTGTTTGCTATAATTGATATATGAAGGTGAAAAAGGAAATAAAAATTAAAAAAATGACAATAGACAAATTAGCGATAATGGTTGCTAAAGGTTTTGAAGATACGGCCACAAAAGATGACTTAAAAAGTTTAGAAGCAAGAATGGCCACGAAAACTGATATTCAAGGACTTAAGGAAGAAATAAAAGGTGTCAAAAATCAACTTGAAGGCACAAATAAAGAGTTAAATATGAAGACCATAATAAACTAAAAGCAAGGGTGGATTTTATAGAAAAAAATTTGAAATAA
>CAYZGS010000074.1:0-3598 GCA_964478145.1 uncultured Candidatus Saccharibacteria bacterium
TATTTAATATGCAGTATTCTTTCTCTCTCAAACCAACACAACCAAATAAATTAGATGATGCTTGGCAAGTGAAACAGTAGGAGCAATTATTTGAACTATAAACTGTAATGGTGGCAATATTATTCATTCCAACATCATTATCAACCCCCTCGTAGCAAAGTTCGTTCTTGTAATTTCCATATACATCATAATTGTCTTTTATATTGAGAGAATGGATTCCATATTTAGAATCTTCAGCATCTTCCATGATATCAAAACAATTTTTACTATTCTTTGATTTGTATATATTGTGACCTGTGCAATTAGTACTATGATAAACATTTGCAAAACGATGAATTGCTTTGTCTTTAATTTCTTTGTTAAATTTTTCTCTTATTTTTATTAAATTAGTATTACTTCCCAGACTTAAAGATTTAATTTTTTCCGCATATTCTTCTTTTTTCAATTGAGCATTGAAAAAACAATACGATTTGTTGATTAAATTTGAGCAGCCAAAACAATCATTGCAATTTCTACAACCATATAAAAAAACTGAATTTATGCAACTGTTACAACTTTCACTTGATATAAGATTAAAACAATCAAAACAATCTACTAAATCAAAACATAACTCATTACGATTGGAAGTCAGCAAATCTTGCGATTCCTTTGAAAAACTTGCCCTGCTTAAGTACCGGGAATTTTCACTAAATCCAGTACCGAAAACTAGATAGCAATTTTTATTATGATCAATGTAATTGCAGTATTGAGATTGTACAGAATTCATAAGTTGAAGTGCTTGTAATGGTATGTTTTTTAGCAATTCATCAAATTGCTCGAAAAATGATTTTTGGAAATTATATTCCCTGCCATAAGAAAATGGGTCCCATTCATCACTCCACCAGTATTCTTTATCATAAATGACGTAGGGTGAATTTGATGAATACATACTTAATATTTTTTCTCTTTTTTCCGAAGCTTCATTTTTCTTCTTATATAAATTTCGCTCATTTCTCCAATTCATTCGGCGTATTAATCTGCATTCTGGACACCAAGTTGGAGGAGGAACTTTTATTTTTTCATAAAATGAAAAATCATCTGGCTCTATAGTGAAGTCTTTCTGGCAATTTTGACAAATTCTTGTTTCGAAATCCATGTTTGTATTGTATCAAAAATATGGTAAATTTACCCTTTAGTTTGAATCTCGCAAGGGTTGTGACTTTTTGCAAAAATGGGTTTCAAAAAACTATTGAGAAATAAGGCCTCAACGTCTACCGATACTAAATACTGATGGCGGAGGCTCCGATATCCGAACCGTCCGAGTCATCCGATAAAATATACTGAGTCCTCCAGTTCGAATCCCGGAGGGTTTTTGGGGTTATTAATAAACTTCTTGTTGGTAACATTTTTCACAGTAAATTACTTCAGGTCGATCTGGTGCATAACTTGTCTCAAATTTCACTTCACACTTCCCGCTGTGATGTGAATGTGCTTTGTCGCACATACATTGCCGGTGCCAGAGCTTCATTGGATTTCTTTGTTTCATTCTCTGATAATGCCGACAGTTAGGACACAATCTGGGGAGAGGTAAACTCATTCTGTGGTAGAACGATAATTCGTCGGGAATTATTTTAAATGCTTCCGTGCATTGTTCATTGCACTTGCCTTCATGGGCACACTCTATAATTTCTTCCAGTATTACATCACTGACCTCCTTGATATAGACGGGGAGATTTTTTGCTAACAGGGTGATTTTATAATTTTTTTCTTCCGGATTTTTCCAGGCATACCCTTCAGAAACAGCTTGTTCTTTGGTCAGTGGAAAATATTCCTCGGCAATAGTTTCATTGTAGGCAGAGGGTGAAAGCTCGACAGGAAAAAATTCACCAAATTTATAAACTCGCCCCTTTTTGTCAACATAAGGCATGGTATTCATTTGTTCAATTATTTTGGGCACCAGTTTCTCATATTCTTCTTTAGTGTATTGTTTGTTTAGGATGCAATATTGTTTACTTCGAACCCCCTCGCACCCAAAGAGATTGCCGGAATCGTGGCAATTATCAACATAAGTTACATCATGATTTCCCCAAGAAACCACACTCATCCGCATTCTCTGCCCTTCTAAATTACTTAAGCCTTCATAGCCACGTTCCAATAAATACCCTACAGACACATCATAGGAGTCCTTAGTGCGGTCAAGTAGCCAAAGCCAAGCACAGTCCTCCATATCAAGCGAAACAGAAAAGCAATTGCAGCAATTTTTTGCTTTTGCGATATCGTCACCCGTCACATTAACTGATTGGACAATCATGGCATATTTTCTCGGGATAGTAAGAAGGAGTTTTCGAAATTTTGCACCAAGATTCTGAAGCGAATCATAGTTTTCGACATCTATCTTTTCCAGTTCTTTTTTATATTCCTCCTTCGAATAGGCTTTGTTAAAAATATGATATTGTTTATTGCGCAGACCAGCGCAACCAAAACAATCCGAACAGTTTCGGCAATCATACAGAAAGAAGGAGTTATGGCATCCTTCACAATCTTCGCTAAATGCTATAGAGTAACATTTACTTACATTAGTGCATTGGTAGCAAAGCTCCGAACTATATGAATAGGAAACGTCAAAGCACTGCTTAAGAAAATGGCTTCGGAGAGAAATATAGGCAGAATCTTCAATATCATGGCCACCGAAAACAAGATATGAATTTTTAATATGTGCAGGCCAATTTGTATAAGGCGAGTTTACTACATCTTTTTGTATCAGGTTTGCTCGAGGGACTCGAAGCATCAGTTCTTTGTACTGCTCAAAAAATGGCTTCGAAAAATTGTAATCTCTTCCATACTTGAGTGGATCCCATCCATCCCCCCACCAGCATTCATGACAATAGACTGAAAACGGACTTTCCGGCGAATACATGGAAATAACGTTTTTGCTGCAGAGTTCGCATTTCCTATGATATAAGCTCCGTTCATTTCGCCATACAAGCCGCCGTTGTAATCGGCACTCCGGACAAAAAGTTGGTGGAGGAACTTTGATTTTATCATAAAACCCAAAATCATCCGGTTCAATGATGAAATCTTTTTTACAGTTTTGACAGTTCCGTGTTTCTGAATTCATGTTTACATTGTATCAAAAATATATCTAATTTACTCCTTATTTCGAATCTCGGATGGGTCGTGATTTTTTAGGAAAACCAGCGTCAAAAAAGTGCCGAGAAATAAGGCCTCAACGTCTACCGATAATAAGTACTGCTCGCGGAGCATCAGGGTCATCCACAATAAGCGCCAGGCTTTCTGTCTCCTTTGGTACGTCAGATATAGTAAGCGGTATTGACTTCCCGCTCCCATAGCATGTGTATTCCGTAGGAATATTTCTGTTGTTTTTAAAAACACTGCTTTCAATTTTCATATAATAATTATAATACAATTCAAAAGTGGTAGACAGGGGACGGGACACTCGGGTTAAGTACCCAGAGACACAATCTGTGTAAGGGTATTTTAGCACGTTTGTGATATTCAAATTGAAGCACTCGGGTTAGGGTCAGCCTCAGAATTAACCAATTCATTTAGCTTTTCGTAAGTTTTGATAAGTGACTGTAAAACTATTTTATAAAAATCA
>CAYZGS010000075.1:0-3507 GCA_964478145.1 uncultured Candidatus Saccharibacteria bacterium
TGAATAAAGCGATTGTTATAGGGAATTTAACCCGTGATCCGGAACTGAGATCCCTGCCTTCGGGGGTGAAAGTTTGCAGTTTTTCTCTTGCCACTAATCGTGTTTGGAAAGATAAAAACGGCGCTAGACAGGAATCTGCGGATTATCACAATATCGTTGTTTTCGGGCGTCAAGCAGAGACAGTTGCGCAATATATGAGAAAAGGAAGCTCAATTTTGGTTGAAGGCAGAATGCAGACTAGAAGCTGGGAAGATAAAACAAGCGGAGAAAAGAAATATCGCACCGAAATAGTGGCGGATCGCACCCAGTTTGGCCCGAAAAGCGGAAGTATGGGCGCAAACGCATCGGTTCAAAGCGCAGAGTCCGGAAAAACATCAGGCAGTAAGAATTCCGAGGAAATTGATACCATAGAGTATCCGGAAGAAGACATCAATCCAGAAGATATACCATTTTAGGTGAAAATTATGAAACAAGATTATTTTTCAGCCAGTAATATAAAATATATAGATTATAAGGATATTGAGATCCTAAAAAGATTTCTTAATTCCAGCGGCAAGATAGTGAACCGCAAACGAACCGGGGTTACCGCCAAGAATCAGCGCCAACTTTCCGCTGCCATCAAAAACGCGCGATTTTTAGGCTTGCTTCCGTTTGTGGCGAAATAAAAAACCCCCCTAAATCCCTCCTCCAAAGGCGGACAGGCCTTGTCAGGGGAACTTCCATTACGGTTCCTCCCCTGATAAGGGGAGGTTAGGAGGGGTTGTATAAAAATATTATTCCATTAATATCTTTGCATGCTTCAGTATAACGAAATTAGAGAAAAGAAGATCATAATCTATGAAAATGAGCCATGCGAAGTGGTGGATTCTCACGTGGCAAGAACTCAGCAAAGAAAGCCTCAGAACCAGGTAAAATTGAAAAGTCTGATTTCCGGCAAAACTATTTCCGCCACTTTTCATGTATCCGATACCGCAGATGAAGCAGGTATAGAAAAGCGCGATGTTAAATTTTTATATCACAATAGGCCTGCCCGCAATGCAACGCACAGCGATGCAGGCGGGGGAGAATATTGGTTTTCTGATATAGACAATCCGAGAAACAGATTTAAATTAGATGCTTCTCTTGTCGGTGATTCAGGTAAATTTTTTAAAGAAAATAGCAATGTTACAGCGCTTATTTGGGATAACGATGGTGAAGAGAAAACGATAAAAATATCTCTGCCCATTAAAATAGAATTCAAAGTGAAAAATGCTCCGCCGGCTGTGCGCGGAGATACCTCTAAAAGCGGGAATAAAATAATAACCTTAGAAAACGGAACAACCTTAAACGCTCCGATGTTCATAAGCGAGGGAGATATCATTAGAGTGAACACTGAGACGGGAAAATACGTAGAACGCGTATAGAAACTACAATAGTCAACCTGGCAGGTTGACTAATTTAATTTTCCTCTGTGAATTTCTTGCGGATTTCTTTCAATATCTGTCCGGCTATTTTTTTGTTTTCTTTCAGAAATGTGCGAGTGGAATCATAGCCCACTCCAAGCTTCACTTTCTCTTCTTTTTCGTCAGTGGGTTTATAAAAATATGAGTTGCCGGTTTTTTCCAAAATCTTAAACTTTTCGCCTAGAGCAATTATTTCACCTTCTTTAGAAATTCCCTCATTGTAAATGATATCAAATTCCGTCTGTTTGAACGGCGCGGCTACTTTATTTTTTACCACTTTTACCCGGGTGCGGCTGCCGACGACCTCTTCTCCTTTTTTTATCTGAGCGATTTTTCTTATATCCAATCGGACGGAAGTGTAAAATTTCAGCGCTTTCCCCCCGGGAGTAGTTTCCGGATTGCCGAACATTACTCCGATCTGCATGCGGATTTGATTTATGAAAATGACCACCGTCTTGCTTCTGGCTACGATAGCAGTGAGCTTGCGAAGCGCTTGAGACATCAGTCTAGCCTGCTTGCCCACATGGTAGGCGCCCATATCTCCCTCTATTTCATCTCTTGGAGTAAGGGCGGCCACGGAATCAACAACAATCACGTCAATTTTCCCCGTTCGCACCAGGCTTTCAACGATCTCCAGAGCCTGTTCTCCGGTGTCCGGCTGGGAGATAAGCAGTTCGTTTATGTTCACCCCGAGCTTTTTTGTATAATCGGGGTCCATGGCATGTTCGGCGTCTATATACGCGCACACTCCTCCGAGTTTTTGCGCTTCGGCCACTATATGTAAAGAAAGCGTCGTCTTGCCGGAAGATTCAGGCCCGAATATCTCAATGATTCTGCCGCGCGGAATTCCACCGACTCCCAGAGCCATATCTAGCCCGATAGATCCTGTTGGAATGGCATTCACGCTCACTTTCGGAGTGTCTCCCATTTTCATAATGGATCCTTCTCCAAATTTGGTTTGGATCGCTTTTACTGCGTCATCTAGCATTGATACTCCCACCGTTTTTTTTTCTTTTGGCTCGCTTTTTGTCTTTTTCATAAATAATTTATTTTTCTAGCATTAATTTATAATTTTTTTCATCACTGTTCCCGAATTTATCTTCGGCTTTTATATTTACTATATTATAACCCGGAAGCAGGGCTATTGTCTCGTCAAAATCTCCCGCTTGGTTTATTGAAATTACCCGGCCGTTTAAAATTAGACTCAAGGCATTTTTTGCCTTTCCCGTTATCCTTGCGACATTGTCCGCAACTTTCCCGTCCGCTAAATTTGTGTTTTTTATTTTAACGCCCCAAATTAAATCTTTTGACCGCGAAAATGCATAAATAACTATAAAAAGCAAAAAGACAGAGAAAAAAACTACTTTTAATATTTTTTTTATGTCTGCGGTCATGAATTTATCGTATTTCCCCCATTTTCATCCCGGGTAATTTTTTCCAATACCTCTCTTGGCTTGGCACCCTCGCCGGCGCTGATTACTCCGCGTTCCTCCAATTTGTCCATCAGGCGCGCGGCGCGGGCGTATCCCAATTTCAATTTTCTTTGAAGATAGGAGGTAGACGCCTTGCCGGCTTCTATCACGCAAGCTCTTGCTTCTTCGTACATTTCATCATCATCCGCATCCTCTTCGTTTTCTAAAGCGCTTTCAAAGATGCTCTTGTCGGCCGAGATGGAGCCTGTGGTAATGGATATTTCGTCGGACACTTCGTCTTTATATGCGTCTGATAAATATCGGACCACTTTTTTAACTTCGGATTCCGAAATAAAGGCACTCTGCAATCGTTCCGGCTGGGTTTCTCCCGATGAATACAGCATATCGCCGGCGCCCAAAAGTTTTTCCGCTCCGCCGGTATCTAAGATGGTGCGTGAATCAACTTGCGAAGAAACTTTTAAAGCAACCCGAGCTGGGATGTTCGCTTTTATCAAGCCGGTGATGATATTTACTTCCGGACGCTGGGTGGACAAGATTAAATGTATGCCGACAGCTCGGGACATTTGAGCCAGACGGACTATGGCTGATTCCAATTCTCTCGGATAGGTGCTCATAATATCCGCCAATTCGTC
>CAYZGS010000076.1:0-3446 GCA_964478145.1 uncultured Candidatus Saccharibacteria bacterium
TTAAACGCAACGCCCCATCTTTCTTTTAATGGAAAGGTGGGGCATTTTGTTTTTTAGTTATTGTTATGATAGCATTTATTAATTATATGAATTATTCGCTTTCAGTAATCATTCCTGTCTACATGGAGGCAGAAAATGTTCGTGATGCCGTTAGGGGTGCGATAAAAGCCACAGAAAGCGCCGGTATTAAAGAATACGAGATAATAATAATTGATTGTTTGCGCAAAGATGGAAGTCATGATGGCACGCCTGACATCGCCGATGAAATAGCCTTAATCATCCCCAAAGTCAGAGTTATTCATAATAAATCTTATGTTAATTTGGGTTATAAATATTTTCAGGGAGTAAAGAACGCCAAATATGACTACATAACATGGATTCCCGGTGATAATGAAAATTTGCCGGAGTCAATTACGGAAACCTATAAACTTATTGGTAAAACTGATGTTGTCATTCCTTATACTTCCAATATGGAAGTCAGGCCTTTTTTCCGGCAAGCGGTATCAAAGTTTTACACTTTTATAAACAACTTATTTTTCGGTCTCAATCTTAATTATTATAACGGATTGTGTGTTTATAAGAGAAATTTATTGCAAGCCATACCGGAGATAACTGACAGCTTTGCTTTTGCCGCCGAAATTTTGATTTATTCCCTGAAATCGGGCGCAAGTTATGTTGAAATACCTATAAAAATAAAAGCGCATTCATCTAAAAGAAAAAGTTCAGCTTTCAATATCAAAAACATAATCGGCACAATCAAGGCAATAATCAAACTTTTTTGGAATGTAAGAATAAAGAAAAAAAGAATAAGTGTAAAAAAATAAATGTGTTCCATAAACGGATTTAATTTTAAAAATGAAGACCTTGTTTTGAAAATGAACAAGGTTACTTCGCATCGCGGACCAGACGGTTCCGGTTTTTTTTACGATGACAACATTTCTTTGGGTCACAATCGGTTGAGTGTCATAGATTTAAGCGAGGCCTCCAGTCAGCCGATGAGTAATGACGGGAAGTTAGTAATAGTTTTTAACGGTGAAATATATAATTTCAAGGAACTAAAGAAAGAATTGCGCAACTATTCTTTTAGAACAAACAGCGATACGGAAGTGATTTTGGCGGCGTATCAAAAATGGGGAAAAAATTGTGTGAAAAAATTCAACGGCATTTTCGCTTTCGCCATCTGGGATAAGGATAAAAAAGAACTTTTTTTGGCCAGGGACAATATCGGGATAAAGCCATTATATTATCATTGGGATGGCAATCATTTCATTTTTTCTTCGGAAATAAAGGCGATACTGGAACATAATCTGCCAAGAATTTTAGATATGGAAGGTTTTAATCATTATTTGAGAGTTCTGTATGCCCCGGAGCCTTACACGATGTTTAAAGGCATAAAAAAGTTCCCAGCGGGACATATTGGATTGTTAAACGGAAAAAAGTTTATAACAGAGAGATACCGGCGATTGCGAGAAGAAAACGATTATTTAAAAGAGTCTCTTAAAGAGACGGCGAAGATTGTTTATAGGGAAGTTGAACAAGCCGTTGCTAGACAACTTGTCTCGGACAAACCCCTCGGCTTGTATCTTTCGGGCGGCATAGATTCCAGCGCCGTTTTGCATTGCGCTTCCCAGTACAAGAAAAATATTGACACTTTTTCCGTCGGGTTTGATTTGACGGAAAAAGAGCAGTGGGATAAGTTTAACGCAGATTTTTATTTGGCTCGTCGAACCGCCAAGCACTACGGCGCTAATCATAATGAAGTTTTATTATCGTCGCAAGATGTTTTGAACAGTTTAGAAAAATGCATCTGGCATATGGATGAACCAATCTCCAATCCCACCGCGCTTTCCATGATGAAGTTGGCGGGCTTTGCCAAACAAAAAGCGGATGTTGTTTTGGGCGGCGACGGGGGCGACGAGCTTTTTGGCGGGTATGACAGATATAGATTGAGTTTGATGGCTAGTTATTATCAAAAATTGCCGGGCGGTTTGAGAAAAATTTTGTCTCGCGGCGAAAGATTGCGAAAATTGAACACGCCGGCCGGCATAGACAGATTCGCGATTTTTATGTTTCAGAAAGATGCGCTTCTTAAGGAAACTATTAACGAGGATTTTTTAAAATTTGATACGAAAAATTTCTTTCAAGAAAAATTTTTCAATCAAAAAAACAAAAGCTCTTTTGAGGAACGATTTATGGACACGGACTTAAGAAGCTGGTTGGCGGATGAATCACTAATAATGACCGATAAAATGTCTATGGCTAACGGTTTGGAGGTCAGGGTTCCACTTTTGGATAATGAATTGGTTAAACTGGCGGCCCGTATTCCAATGAAACACAAGATTAGTTTGAGTAAAACAAAAATCGTGTTAAAAGAAGCCTTTATGGGCAAAATTCCAAGTTTTCTTTTTGATCAGCCGAAAAGAGGCTGGTTTTCGCCAGCCGCGAAGTGGCTAAGAAGAAAGGAATTGCAAATCAAAGCGAGAGAAATTCTTTCCAGTTCTTATTATGATGAAACTTCTTTGATTTTTAATTGGAAAAATATTGAAAAAATTTTAGACAACCATATCTCCGGAGAAAAATATAATTTGAATATTCTGTGGTCTATTTTAACCTTTCAAATATGGGCGAAAATGTATAAAATAAAACTATGACCGAATGGGATAAATTTTTTGACGAAAAAATAAAATTGATCGCCAAAGGCAATATGATTCTTGACGCTGGAGGAGGCAAGCCGTTTCAAAAACACATGGCTAAGTATAAAGGATTATTTAAGGACGCCGAATATGTTGTTTTGGACAAAAATGGCGAAGCTAAAAATGGTATTGTTGTGGGCGATATTCACGCCTTGCCGTTTAAGGAAGAGTGTTTTGACGGGATAATATGCAAGTCAGTATTGGAGCATATTGAATCGCCGGAAAAAGCGGTTTCCGAAATTCACCGAGTTTTAAAAAAAGGAGGCATGGCGCTGGTATATGTTCCTTTTATTTTTCCGTATCATGCCGAAAAAGGGTTGTATAAAGATTATTGGCGGTTTACTGAAGACGGCGTAATATATTTATTTAGAAATTTTTCCAAAATTGAGATTGAAAAAGTAAGAGGTTTTTTTGAAACATTGGCTGTTTTTATTCCTTATTTTAGAAAAATACTCATACCGATCGGCAGGGCAGCGGACAGGTTTTTCCCAAGCAGGAATCAAACCTCCGGATTTAATGTCTTTGTAGTTAAGTAAAGTTTTATTTAAAACAAATTTTTATGAAAATTTTATATATTGCCAATGCCAGAATCCCGACGGAAAAAGCTCACGGAATTCAAATAATTAAAACATGTGAAGCTTTCGTTGAATTTGGACATAAAGTAGAGCTCGTTTTACCATGGAGATTTAACCGTATTAAAGAAAATATTTTTGAATATTATAATGTCAGGAAAAATTTCACAATAAAAAAAAT
>CAYZGS010000077.1:0-3409 GCA_964478145.1 uncultured Candidatus Saccharibacteria bacterium
AAATGGAAGATGAACTAGATGAAGTTTCTCGTGGCGAACGGGAGTATCAGAAAACCTTGGAAGATTTTTATGAACCATTTTCTAAAGATGTGAAATCAAAAGAAAAATTAGAAAAAGTTACTAATCTGGGAAGTGCCCCTAAAAATATAAAATGTCCAAAATGCAATGGTGAAATGATTATAAAACTTTCCCGTGGTGGCAGATTTTATTCTTGTTCCAAATACCCGGATTGCGACGGAGCTTTAATGATTGATGGCACAGAATTAGAGGGTCCGAAAGAAACAGGAGAAATGTGTCCTGATTGCGGGGAGAAAAAAGGAAAACAAGGAGGAGGAAAATTGATTGTCCGCAAAAGACGCGACGGCACGGGCACTTTTATTTCCTGTTCACGTTATCCAAAGTGCAAGTTTATTAAAAAGGATGAAGCGGAAGAAGCGAGAAAAAGGACCGGGGTTCCATGCCCTTTGTGTAAAAAGGGAGAAATAACGGAGAGGCGCGGAAGATTTGGGATATTTTATTCCTGTTCAAATTATCCCTCATGTAAATATGCCATAAAAGCGAAACCCACAGGTAAAATATGCGGACAATGCGAATCTTTGATGATGGAAGGAACAAAAACTATTCCTGAAAGGTGTAGCAATAAATCCTGCGAAAATCACAATCCCCACAAAGCGAAAATAAAATAAAAAATGCTATAATATACGATTATGACGAATGTCAGGGAAATAATAGGTTTAGTGGAAGGAGTAAGCAAAAAAGATGAGGAACTTATAAGAAAAGCCTATGAGTTTGCGGAACGCGCGCACCAAGGACAAAAAAGATTAAGCGGAGAACCGTATTTTGCCCACGTATTTGAAACTGCCAAGATTTTGGCAAAACTTGGGATGGATACTCAGACCATAATGGCGGGACTCTTGCACGATGTATTGGAAGATACTGATGTAAAAGAAGAAGAGATTAAAAAGGAATTCGGGGAGAATATTGTTTTTCTGATAAATGGCGTGACAAAGTTAGGCACTTTAAAGTATCGCGGACACGAACGACACGTGGAGAGTCTGAGAAAATTTTTCATCGCGATGACAAATGATCTGCGCGTCGTTATTATAAAATTCGCCGACAGATTGCATAATCTGCGCACCCTTCAGTATATAAGAGAAGACAAAAGGAAAAGAATAGCAATGGAATCAATAGAAGTTTATGCTCCGCTTGCCAACCGTCTGGGAATGGGAAAACTAAAAGGCGAAATAGAAGATGCAGCTTTCCCCTTTGCTTTTCCTAAAGAATACGCGCAGATGGAAGAAATAATAAAAGAAGAAAAGGATTTATATAAAAAAAATTTGGAAGAAATTAATAAAGAACTTGCGGAAGAGTTAAACAAAAATAAGGTAAAGGTGGTAGAGATCAATTACCGGATGAAACATAAATACAGTCTTTGGAAGAAACTGCTCAAACGCGACATGGATATAAAAAAAATATATGACATAGTAGCCCTCCGGGTGGTTGTAAAAAACATAGAAGAGTGCTATAAGGTCTTGGGAATAATTCATTCCCTCTGGAGACCCCTGCCGGGCAGAATTAAAGATTACATAGCGGTACCCAAACCGAACGGCTATCGTTCCATTCATACTTCCATTTTCACCGGCTCTGGAGATGTGGCGGAAATACAGATAAGAACTAAAGAAATGCATGCTGAAGCGGCCTACGGTATCGCTGCTCATTTTGCTTATAAGGAAAAAAGCGGTAAAAAAACTTATGATGACAAATCTAAATTCAAATGGATAGAAGAATTGAAAGATTTTAATTATGAGCTGGAAGATCCGAAGAAATATTTTGAACACCTGAAAACTGATTTTTTTAACGACCGCATATTTATTTTCACTCCCAAGGGAGATGTTATTGATCTGCCGGAAGATTCCAGCCCGATTGATTTCGCTTATGCGATACACTCGGATATCGGCGACCATATTTTTGGGGTGAAAGTGAACGGTAAAATAGCTCCCATTCTTTCAAAATTGAAAAACGGAGATATAGTGGAAATAATAACCAGAAAAGACTCGCATCCATCTAGTAAATGGCTAGAAAATTCAAAAACAAGCGTCGCTAAGAAAAATATAAAATCTTACCTGGAAAAACACAGCCTGCTTTCCAGACTCAAATCTTTTGGTCGCGGCTCGTAAAAATACAGCCTTTAAACGTTGAAATTAGAAATATCATAAAGCTTGATATCGTTTTCATCCGCTTTGGAATTTTCTTCTTTTCTGATTTCATCTTTTGTCCTATCGTCTCCATTTATATCAGCTTCTGTATTATTTTTGTCTATGTAGTTTTCAAGCATTTCTTCCGGCCTCTTTTCGCCAGCTGATTTATTAATCAAATCCAGAATAGCCCGCAAATCTCCGGTAGAAAAAAAGTCTATTTTAATTTGTCCCCCTAGTTCTTTTCTATCTATGTGCACGCGAGTACCTAGTTTATTTTGAAATTCTTCTTCTAGTTCTATTATTTCCGGATCCGGCATATATTCTTTTTTACGCACCCGATCATAGGCTATTTTTCTGGCCAGTCTCTCTGCCTCGCGGACAGTGATTTTTTTATATAAAATTTCTTTAAACAATACTCCTTGCTCTTCTGGATGATCCACTAGCATCAATATCGGCCTGGTATGTCCTTCCGAAATTTTACCTTCTGATAAGGCGTTCAATACCTCTTCCGGCAAAGACAAAATTCTTAATGTGTTTGAAACATACTCCCTGCTCTTGCCCACTTTTTTGGCAATTTCAATATGAGTAAATTTAAATTCATTCGCCAGGCGGAAGAAAGCCCGAGCGCGGTCAACAGAGTTTAAGTCCTCGCGCTGCAAGTTTTCAATAATGGCCAGTTCAAGTTTCATCATAGCAGTGTCTCCCGTGCGGATTATGACCGGTATTTGAGACACTTTGGCCAAAATAGCTGCCCTGAGCCTGCGTTCTCCGGCGATCAGTTCGTATTCGGTAGTGAGCCCGCCTTCTTCTTTTTCCACTTCTACCCGGGAAACCGTTAATGGCTGGAGCACTCCATATTGTTTAATAGAATCAGCCAAATCCTGCAAGCGAGCCTCATCAAAATCCCGTCTTGGTTGATAAGGGTTTGGTTTTACTTTATCGGTGTCTACCCAAAAAATTGAATTGGAATATAAAGTGGACATATAGCTATTTTAGCATATAAAGAATTAATATAAAAATTGATTTTTAGATATTTTTTGTGTAAAATGTGTGGATTGCCCATATGTTATAAAGTTTGCCCAGGTGGCGGAATTGGTAGACGCGATAGACTCAAAATCTATTGATGGCAACATCATGAGAGTTCGATTCTCTCCCTGGGCACACATATGAAAACAAACAAAACAGGCAGCATAACACTTGATTTTAAAGTA
>CAYZGS010000078.1:0-3393 GCA_964478145.1 uncultured Candidatus Saccharibacteria bacterium
TATCCGCGTCATATGGAGAATCATTGAGACCCTTGAACATCGCGTATTCGATAAAAACTTTTCTCCGGCTTTCTTTAAAATAGCCTTGCAGGGCGTAGCGCAAGTCCCGTAGATCGTATTTCCGGCTGACCGGCATATACTTATTCCTTTTTTGCTCGTCGGCAAAGTGGAGAGAGATGGCCAGATTAACTTGCGGAAATTCTTTGACCAGTTTTTCTATTCCATCGGGAATGCCGGCGGTCGAAACCGAAATACTGCGCGAACCAAAACCGAAAAGTTCCGGATTGATAAGATTTTCGATACTTTTCCTCACTTCTCCCCAATTTAAAAACGGTTCGCCCATGCCCATGAAGACGATGTTGTTTAGTTTGTAGTTTGTAGTTGGTAGTTTGTGGTTTGTGCTTTGTGTTTTGTTTGTGTTTTGGATTTTGTGTTTTTGTGTTTTATTCAGATAATTTTTCCAAAACAAAATTTGGTCCGTGATTTCTTCGGCCGATAAGTTTCTCTGAAACCCGCTTTGGCCGGTGGCGCAGAAAGCGCATTTGAGCGAACAGCCAACTTGGCAAGAAAGACACACGGTCCAATTATCAACTTTCGAAAAAATAATTACGGATTCAATATATTTTCCGTCGTTAAGTTTTAAAAGCGCCTTGATGGAATCTTTATCTTTGGAGACTAAAACTTTTTCTGTTTCGAAAGACAATATTTTACCTAGTTTCTCGAGTTTTTCTCTTAATTCCTTGGAAAAAGTCGTAATTTCGGCAAACGAAATAGCGCTGTCTTTATAGACTGCTTTTTTGACTTGCTCCAGCCGATACTTTGGCTGATTAGTCTCTTTTAAAATTTTCGCTATTTTTTCAATATTCATATTCTAATTTTCTTCATTCCATACTACATTTTATTGCATATGCAATGATTTATAGTATTTAGTTTAATCTAAAAAAGGATCTTACATTTTGATCATTTTCTATTTCACAAGCAGTTATAATTTTAATTTCTTCTTTGCTTAAATTAAAGAAATTTCTTAAAACCCCTGCTTCCTTTTGAAAATCATATGGATAGACCCAAACACTTTTTTGCAATTGAAACAATCCCAATTCTTTGATTTTTCCTCTTAAATATTCTCTCTTTATATTATCTCTGTTTTTTATATCAAATATTAAAATTCTCCATTTTTTATCCCATCTTTCTGGTTTTTGTATTTTCAAATCATCAATTTGATATTTCCCCGCTGCTTTTTTTCCTTCTTTGGTGAGAGAAATATAAATTTGCTTACCTCTATATTCAAATTTTATCATATCCCTTTTTTTCAAACGATAAAAAGTATCGTAAAATTCTTTCTTCTTTTTCGCGCTGTTTACTTTATAAGAAATACTTTTTATTATTTTCGGAAGCACACGCATGAAAAAATGCGGATCATTAGCTGAGATAATTATAGCACCCCCAATCAAAAGACTTTTAAAAATTGTTTTAGTTATTTCTTTTTTATTCAACATAATCCAATATATTATTACTACTAATTATACTACATTTTATTGCATATGCAATGATTTGTAGTATTGATAAAAAATGCCTTCCCTAAATTAAAAAGGGGGCAGGATCGTCAGACGACCTGCCCGCAAGATTCGTTAGATTGTTACCTCCCACACATAGCCACACTCCTTACATTTATACCACACATCTTCACTGCCAACTATCTTTTCATTGGCTTTTCTTTGGAATATTTCCCCGGCTAACTTCCAGCATTTTAAGCAAAGGTACCAGTTTTTTACCAAGGTTTCTCCGGAGAAATCCTGCACTATGTAAACATTTTTAGGATCGTCAAAAGTCTTGATAAACCCATCCGTTCCTGGGAACTTTGCCCACAAAAGCCCTACTGCTTCTCCCTCGGGTATTTCGATTATTCTCAGCACTTCACAGGGAAGCAGAAAGGGTCTGAGAAGCAACTTTTGATATTCCAGAAGAATTGGAAGCAATGGAGCTTTTGGATCAACAACAATTTGAATTCCTTTCGCAGACATAGTTTCACCTCCTTGTTATTTTATTGGATAAGAACTTAAAAAATCTTCCATCAAATCTAGCAGAGCTATGCTAAAAAGTCAATTTTTATTCTACTGTCACACTTTTAGCTAGATTTCTAGGCTTGTCCACATCCAAACATCTAGCTATCCCAACATAGTAAGCAAATAATTGCAAGGGAATGACGGAAAGCAATGGCGTCAGCATTTCCAAGGTTTTGGGAATATACATGACATCATCCGCCAGTTTCTGAATTTTTTTATCGCCCTTGGTCGCGATGGCGATGATTTTTCCTCCGCGTGCTTTGAGTTCCTGGAGGCCGCTTAAATTTTTTTCATAGACACTGTCACTCGGAACGATGATTATTGAAGGAAAATTACCATCAATGAGCGCAATCGGACCATGTTTCATCTCCCCTGATGGATAGCCTTCGGCATGGACATAAGAAATTTCTTTGATTTTCAATGCGCCCTCCAAAGCGATGGGAAAATTATATTTTCGTCCGAGATACAGCATATCTTGATACTTGGCGTATTTTTTAGCAATTTTTTTAATGTCTTTATCTTGTTTTAATATTTCTTCGATCAACCGAGGAATCCTACTCAACTCTGCGGCAATTCTTTTGCCCATTGTCAGCGCCATATCTCTTTGACGTCCTAAAAACAAAGTCAGCAAGACAAAGATTACCAGCTGTGAAGTAAAGGCTTTAGTCGAAGCCACGCCGATTTCCGGTCCAGCATGATTATAAACTCCAGCATCCGTTTCCCGCGCAATAGTTGAACCGACCGTATTAACAATTCCCAATGCCAGTGCACCTTTGTTTTTTCCTTCCCGGATAGCCGCTAAAGTATCGGCGGTTTCACCTGATTGGGAAATGGCAATAATGGCCGTGTTTTTATCCAGTTGTGTTTTACGATAACGGAATTCGCTGGCATATTCCACTTCCACGGGAATCCCGGCGTACTCTTCCAGCATATACTCGCCGACAAGTCCCGCGTGATAAGAAGTCCCACAACTGACAATAATAATCCTTTCGATGTTCCGTAATTTTTCGGAAATATCTTTGAGTCCTCCTAACTTAGCCAAACCATCTTTGACAACCAACCGACCCCTTAATGCATCAGCAATGCTGGTCGGCTGTTCAAAAATTTCCTTGAGCATAAAATGCGCAAAGCCTTGCTTCTCCGCTTTTTCCAAAGACCAATCCAATTCCGTCGCGTCCTTATTTACCACTTTGTTTTTCGCGTTAAAAATTTCGTAATTCTCCGGCGTGATAACCGCCATTTCCCCATCTTCCAAAAAAATAACTTTATTGGTATGCCGGATAATCGCCGATGCGTCCGAAGCCACAATATATTCCTCTTTTCCGATGCC